>NZ_JBLVQN010000110.1:0-528 GCF_058323225.1 Neobacillus sp. PVCKKU3 | reverse complement strand
TTATATTCTCGTAAAATAGTAGGTTGGGCCATGGACAAGACCATGACAAAGGAATTAGTAATCTCCGCATTAAAAATGGCTTACAAGCGTCAACGGCCAGGGGAAGGCGTCGTTCATCACTCAGACCGGGGTGTTCAATATGCCTCGCAGGAGTATCAGAAACTATTAAAACAGTACAAAATGATAGGCAGCATGAGCCGAAAAGGAAACTGTTACGACAATGCTTGTATTGAATCTTTTCACGGTATTCTTAAGCGTGAGCTCGTTTATCAAACGAAGTTTAAAACGAGAGAAGATGCTAAGAAATCGCTGTTTGAGTACATCGAGTTTTTCTACAATTCCAAGCGGATCCATTCAACATTAGGTTACTTTACACCAAACGAATTTGAGCGAATGTTTGGAGGTTTAGCAGCCTGATTTTACCTTCATAAAAAAGTTTAAATCGCCTTTTATTTGAACTTTTTTATGAAGGCCACCAAGCGAAAGCGCGGTAGAAAAATCTGTGTCTATTTTCTTGACGTAGTATCA
>NZ_JBLVQN010000011.1:0-138712 GCF_058323225.1 Neobacillus sp. PVCKKU3 | reverse complement strand
AGGTTCTTGGCTACCGAAATGAAGGAAACTCAGTGAGTTGGGTCGCCAATAGGGGTTCTTGGCTACCGAAATGAAGGAAACTCAGTGAGTTCGGTTGCTAATAAGGGTTCTTGGCCATCGAAAGCAATAAAACCTTCCAAATACCGCCCTTGACCAAAACCAACCTTAAAATCGGGAAAATTGCCCTCAATAACTAATCCAATAAGAACAAAGTTCTCGAAAACGGTCTAAGTAAAAAAGAGTGCTATTTCTATTCAATAAAGCACTCTATTCTATGTTATTTTGTTGTCAAATTCTATGGCATTTGCTAAGCCGAAACAAGGTCATGCACCTCTAAAGTGCACCTTTTAACGATTTTTTCCAAGCTTCTTTTTCGTTAGATGACATATAAAAACACGCACATAAAATGGGCCAAGCTTCCAAGCATAATGAAGATATGGAAAATTTCATGGAAACCCCAATTTTTAAATTGCAAAAACTTCGGCTTTGCTCCGTAAATGACGCCGCCAACGGTATAGAAAATACCGCCAAGTACCAGCAGGAATAAGCCGTATGGATTAATGCTGCCGGAGAGCGGCGAGAAAACAAAGACCACCATCCAGCCCATCGCAATATAAAGGGCTGTTGAAATCCAGCGTGGGCAGTGAAACCAAACCATTTTAAAAACAACGCCGCAGATAGCGATTGCTGCAATAATCGAAAAGAGAACAGCACCTGTTTTTCCATTTAAGCTGATAAAACAGAATGGAGTGTACGTACCGGCAATCAGGATAAAAATCATCGAATGGTCAAGTTTTCTTAAAAAAGCAATCACTTTATCCCGCGCAATGACCATATGGTAGGTTGCCGAGGCTGAATAAAGAAGAATCATACTAATACCAAAAATGATGACAGCGGCAATGGCAAGGGGCGAATGGGAAGTCAGTGAGGCTTTAATCACCATCGCCAACAGTCCGACAAAAGACAGAATCGCACCCGTCAAATGAGTTAGTCCGTTAATGGGCTCCCGAATATACGCATTCATTTTGTAACACTCCTATTCCGTTACATAGTTTTGATAACTACATATAATGATACAAGTATATCAGAATCTAGTCAACGCCTATGTCTTCAGGTATAATAAAAAATATTAAGAAGTGAACGGGGTTAACAGTAATGGAAAAAATCAATCAAATCATTGAAGAACTTGATTTGGAAGCGAATTTGCCGTTGGATGAGATTCCAAAGATAGATTTATATATGGATCAGGTCATCCAGCTTTTCGAAAATAAATTTGCGGAATCGAAGCGGAACGATGATGAAAAAATTCTTACGAAAACCATGATTAACAATTACGCCAAAGGAAAGCTTATTTTTCCTATTAAAAATAAAAAATACTCCAAAGAGCATCTCATCCTTATTAGTTTAATCTATCAACTGAAAGGTGCTCTATCCATTAACGATATCAAAACGACTCTTGATGGGATTAACAAAAAAATAATAAAGGAAGATATCGATTTAGATTCTTTCTATAACAGTTATCTAAATTTGACTGCCCAAAATGTCTCCGATTTCAAAGAGGAAATGACAAGAAGAGGGTTGGAGGTAAAGGAAGAAATCGCTGAAGGGCAGGAGGATACGTCGCCCTATCTGGAACGAGTGTTGATGATTTCATCCCTTGTCCATATGAGCAATTTATATCGAAAAGCGGCAGAGAAGCTCGTTGACGGCATCGTGATTGACAAAGAAGGAAAGCGCCAGAGATCATAATGGTCTCTGTTTTTTTTTATACATAATAGGTGAAAATTTCTTTCATTTATAATATGAAAAGAGAAAATAATTTACGGAACTTTGTGAGTATGCTATATTTTGTTTGAAAGCGGTTAACAATAAGAAACCAATTTATGAAGGAGCCGATAAAGATGATTGCCGATCACATTAGTAATTTTGAGTTATATAAAGGAATAAACGAAAGAGTGAATCGTGCCATTCATTATATTCAAACCCACAATTTTTCAAGCCTTCAAACAGGCATACATGAAGTTGAAGGGGAAGAACTTTTTTTCAACTTAATAGAATATGAAACGAAAGAAGCCGAGGAGCGGTTCTGGGAATCCCATAAAAAATATATCGATCTTCACTATATTCTTGAGGGAAAAGAGTTTGTCGCCCACGAGCTTTTTGAGAGAATGTCGGTAAAACAAGACTACGATGAACAGGATGATTATTTCCTGCTGGATGGGAAAGTGCAGTCCAAAGTGAAGCTTGAAAAGGGCAATTTTATGCTCTTATATCCGAGCGATGTCCATATGACGGGCATTAAGGTGGACGAAGCGGTAGAGGTTAGAAAAGTAGTTTTTAAAATTCTTATTTAGGATGTGCGGGACAGATGATTAAAGAAATCATGACAACGGATGTATTGGTCGTTGGCAGCGGGATTGCCGGGCTTAAGGTGAGCATGGAACTGGCAAAAGCCGGGCAAAACATCATCATGTCGACAAAAACACAGCTTTGTTCCGGATCCAGTTTTTTCCCCTTAAAGGCCTCTTTAGGGACACAAGTGACGAAAAACGATGAAGACAAAGCCGTGTTTTTAGCGGATATAGATGCCGTCAGCCATGATATGCAAGACCGTGAGATGGCAAAAATCTATATTGAAGAGATTCGGGACAGGGTTGAGGAGTTTCCCGAAATCGGAATAGAGCCTTATAAGCTTTCCGATGACCGGAAGGCCTGTTTTGCCAACCATGGCAGAACTATTTACATGCTGAAGGATTGGAATAAAATCAGGGGAAATGTTACCGAAATCATCGATCATTACCCTAATATTACCCTTATGGAGAGAACGGCAGTCATTTCCTTGGTAAAGCAGGATGGCAGAGTGGCAGGGGCGATTCTCTTAAACCGGGATAATGACTTTATCATGATTAATTGTAAAGCCGTTGTCCTTGCTTCCGGGGGATTTGGGAATATATATAAGCATAATTTGAACCCAAATGACGTCGATGGCTCGGGCCATATCCTGGCTCTTGAAGCAGGTGCAAGCCTTGTTAATATGGAGTTTATTCAATTTATTCCGGGCTTTACATCGCCAAAATACAAGACATTATGGGGCGAGCACACGTTAAATTATTGCAAGGATTTTGTGGATGAGAAAGGAAACAGCATTTTAGATAGTGTGCTCCCAGAAGGCCTTTCTAAGGAAGAATGCTTTAAAATTCGCAGTACCCACGGTCCGTTTACAAATTCCCTGCCCTCCAAATATTTTGATATCGCGATGATGAAAGAAATTTTCAGAACGAAAAGCGAAGATGGTTTCGAGTTACTTTACGATCCTGAAATTTACAAGAATAAAAGTGATTTCTATACGATTTATTTAAATTGGCTTGAAGACCGCGGCATAAACCTAACCAAGAATAAGATGAAAATTGCTCCGTTTGCTCATGCCAGCAATGGCGGCGTCAAAATTGACAGCTATGGTCGGACAGGCGTACCCGGGCTATATGCAATTGGGGAGCTGGCCGGCGGGATTGAGGGTGCTAACCGTTTGGGTGGGAATTCTACGGGAGCTTGCATGGTGTTTGGAAAACGAGCTGCCCAAAATTGCCTTGAATATGCAGAAAGCATCGAGCGGCTAGAAATCAATCTACATCAGGTGACAACACAGTTGACACAGGAGATTCATGCCTTTTCAGCAGATTCACAAAGTGCTCTGACTCCACATGAATTAATGGATGCGGTCAGGGAAATCATGTGGTTCCATGGCAACGTCATTCGTGATGAAAAAAATCTCCAGGCAGCCTTGAATAAAATCAAGGACTTGAAAGCATCTTTTAATATGGGGATTTTTACAAATAATATAAAAGAAAGAAAAAGCGCCTTTAAAGCAAGAAACTTCCTGATTCTTTCCGATCTGCTTCTGAAGGCAATGCTGGAAAGAAAGGAAAGCAGGGGCGCTCATTATCGAGAAGATTATCCTTTTGAAGATGAATTTTATAATAAAAGGTTAGTAATTTACCGAATTAATGGAAATCTTAAGCTGGATTTTGAGGTCAGATAATCTTTCCATAGGGCATTGAAAAAGTGGATATTTTTTTCAAGAATAAAATAAATGAAGAAAATTATTTACACTATTAAAATATTATGATATATTTTGCTTGTAAACGTTAACATTACTTTCACTCAGGTGGGGATATACATGAATTTAGAAAAGTTTAAAGGGATCATTCCCGCATTTTATGCCTGTTATGATGATGCAGGTGAAGTATCGGAAATCAGAACAAAAGACCTCTGCAACTATCTTTATGAAAAAGGGGTAAAGGGTCTTTATGTCGGCGGGAGCTCAGGAGAATGCATCTACCAAAATCTTGAGGAAAGAAAGGCAACCTTAAAATATGTTGCTGAAGCGGCCAAAGGGAAGCTGACATTAATTGCACATGTCGGCGCACCATCAACTCGGGATAGCGTCAATTTAGCAAAATATGCAGAAGAGCTGGGCTATGATGCACTATCTGCCATTCCGCCAATCTATTTTAAGCTTCCAGACAGCTCGGTTATTAAGTATTGGTCAGAAATAATGGAATCCTCTGAACTGCCGTTTATTATTTACAACATTCCGCAAACAACAGGATACAATCTTTCACTGTCAGCCTTTAAGAAGCTGATTGAAAATAAAAAGGTAATTGGCGTAAAGAATTCATCGATGCCGGTAATGGATATCGAGCGCTTTAAGGCAGCAGCAGGAGAAGACTTTATCGTCTTCAATGGTCCTGATGAGCAGTATGTTTCCGGCAGAGTAATTGGCGCTGACAGCGGAATAGGCGGTACGTATGCGGCAATGCCTGAATTGCTTTTAAAAGCAGAAGAGTTTGTGTCATCTGGGAATTTTGAACAAGCGAAAAATATCCAACGGGATATTAACGATATCATCATTGCCTTATGTTCTCTAAATGGCCATATGTATTCCACGATTAAGGAACTTCTAAAATTACGTGGTGTCAATGTTGGAAGTGTTAGAGGACCACTTGAGCCTGTAACAGGCGAGGATTTGAAAAAGGTAGAAGAAATTAAGGATATGATTGATCAAGCTATCCTTAAATATAGCAGGTAAAAGAATGAAAAGAAGAATTGTTTGCTTTGGTGATTCTAACACATGGGGTTATAATGCCAAAACATTGGAAAGATTCCCGGAAGGTATCAGATGGACCAGCATTCTGGCCGAGTTTTTGGGGGAAGAGTTTCAAGTGGTCGAAGAAGGGCTATCAGGCAGGACAGCTGTAGTAGATGACCCCTTATTTGAAGGGTTAAGTGGATTGGCCTATATTCACCCATGTTTAATGAGTCATGCGCCACTGGAGCTAATAATCATCATGATTGGTACAAATGATACGAAAGAAAGGTTTCATTTAACTTCCTATAACATCGCCCAAGGCATAGCAAGACTTTCATATAAGGCCAAAAACACACCAGCAGGCGTAAACGGGGCTTTTCCTAAAGTTTTAGTAATTGCCCCTCCTCCGATTGGTGAAGAGTACTACGAAACTGAAGTGGGAAAGTCGATGGGGAAAGCATGTGACATCAAATCATCGGAACTTTCCACCCATTTAAACGAATTGATGCATATTCAAAAAACTGAATTTCTTGATACAAAAGGAATCGTTTCTATGAATCAAATCGATTTTATGCATCTTGATGAGGAAGGACACAGGCTTCTTGCTGAGCTTGTCTTCAATAAAATAAAAACTTATTTTTAAGGGGGAGAAATTTATGTTCAAGAAGCGTTTTCTTGCAACCGCTTTATCTGGTGTACTTGCCCTTTCAGCATTAGCTGGATGTTCAGACAAAGAATCAAGTAAACCGGCTGGAGGCTCCAAAGACAAAAAGACTGTAGAATTATCCTTGATGTTAACACCTCAATGGAAGGGTGTTATGGATGCAACAGAACAAGGAGCTGACTATGATAGCTTTTTCAAGCATGCAGCAGAGAAATTTTCCAAGCAATATAAGGACTATGACGTAAAGGTTAAGGTTGAAGTCGTTGCCAGTGAACAACGGGACGAACTGTTAAACGTTAAGTTAAACGGCGGCACCCCGCCAGATATCTTCTTTGAAAATACGTTTGCCATGGGTGACTACGCTCATCGCGGTGCATTAGTGCCATTAAATGATATTGTTGATGATGCAGCTAAGAAAGATATTGATCAGAACTACTGGGATACTGTGACGTTTGGCAAGGACATTTATTTCTATCCATTCTCCCATATGCCAGGAACATTTGCTTACAACGCTGATATGTTAAAGGCAGCCGGACTTGAAAAATATATCGGCGGCGAGAATGAAATTAAAACGTGGACTTTAGAAGAATATGAAACTATCTTAAATTCTCTTAAAAAGGACTTGCCAAAAGACAAATATCCAAATGCCTATCCAATGGGATTATATGCTCTTAACAACCAAGCGGATACTTGGAACCTAGCGTATCTAAGAATGTTTGGCAATCAGTTCTTTGATAAAAAGGGAAATATTGTCCTGGATGATGCTAAAGGTGTGAAAGCTGCAGAATGGTTAAAGAAAACCTATGATGCTGGTTTAACCAACCCTGGTGCCGAATCAGTTTCTTCTAACGACGTACTAGCTATGTTTAAGAACCAAAAGATTGCTATTGCTTTCACTAACTCAGTTCTATTTAACAACACAAAAGCTGAGATGGAACAAGGCAAGGCTCCTAAGTTCGATATCAGACTTGCAAACATTCCTTCTGAAAGCGGCGACCCATTAACATTTACTTATGTATCAGGCGCTGCCGTATTTAACACACAAGATGAAACTAGAATTAAAGTAAGTAAGGATTTTGTAAAATTCTTCTCAACTGACCCTGAGCTAGTAAAAGCATCTAAAAATGGTGTTCCTGTTAGAACTTCAGTGGCAAATGAGTTCAAATCACAAAATCCATTATTTGCAGCATATGACAAAAACGCTCAGTATTTATTCAACTTTACAGGAAGCGTTCCTGGGTACAGCCAGTTAAGACAGGTATTATTCCCTGAACTGCAAGCCATCTATACTGGTCAAAAATCACCTGAACAAGCAATCAAAGATTATCAGAAGAATGGTAATCAAGTAATTAAAGATGCAAAAGAAAACTCAGTGATTAAATAACCTTCAGCGTTATAAATAAAAGCTTAAGCCCCGATATTGGGGCTTAAGTTTTAGAAAGGTTGAGGCTTCTTATGAATTTCAACAAGCATGCTTTAAAAGAGAATTTGACGGGATACCTGTTTATTGCTCCACAGCTTATACTCTTCTTGGTATTTCTCGTTTATCCAATTATTGAAGGAATTCGATTAAGCTTATATCGGATTAACTATACGAATGAAGTTTTTGTCGGTTTTGAAAACTATCAAAAGTTATTTCAGAATCCGGTCTTTGTAAAATCAACTATAAATACTGTCGTATTTGTTATTTTTATCGTTGCTTTAACTGTTATTTTTGCCCTATTCGTATCAGCGGCTGTTTTTGATAAAAATGCGAAATATGTTTCTTTTATTCGAGGAAGCTATTACATCCCGGTAATGGTTTCAATGGTTGTCATGAGTATGGTTTGGAGCTTTTTGCTTAATCCGGCTAATGGTCTCATTCCTTATGTTGCAAAACAGATGGAGATGTCATCAATCAATTTCTTGGGCAACCCTAAAACCGTATTGCCGGTCATCATTTTTGTAACCTTTGCAACTAACGTTGGTCAAGCGATCATACTTTATATAGCATCGATGATTGGAGTTCCAAAGGATTTATTCGAGGCGGCAGAGGTTGACGGTGCCAGTCGAACAACAATCATCTTTAAGATCCTAATTCCAATGGTAAAGCCTACTACCATCTATATTATTATCATGAATATAATTGCAGTATTAAAAATATTCGTTGTCATCCAGCTCTTAACGGGCGGCGGACCAAATAATGCTTCTACAACGCTCATGTATTTCTTATATAATAACGCGTTTAAGTTCAATCAACTTGGAATTGCTTCCGCTGTTGGTGTCATTATGTTCTTAATTACATTAGTGCTATCGGTTCCACAATTAAGAGCAATGTTTAAGAAGGATTGAGGTGACAGAGCATGTTGAAAAATAAAAATAAAAGAAAAAGAGAAACGGTTGACGTAGTTGCAAACGTGATCATTCTTTTCTTTGCAATCCTAAACCTGTTTCCGCTCTACTGGTTATTTACAAGCTCGTTAAAAAATAGTGCGGATGTTATCAAAATGCCGCCGGATTGGTTTCCAAAAACTATATCCTTCAGCAACTATGTGGATGTATTCCAAAATCAGCCGGCATTAAAATGGACATTTAATAGTATTGTTGTATCACTTGTCTCAACCATTGCAGTTATCGTAGTCAGTTCCCTGGCAGCCTATGCCTTTTCAAAGCTGCATTTTAAAGGGAAAAATGTTATTTACATTATCTTTATCTCAAGCTTAATGATTCCAAAAGAGGTTATGATTGTTCCATTGTTCAGAATTATTCAAGACCTAGGTATGGTCAATTCGCTTAATGGCATGATTTGGCCAAACGTCGCAACCGCTTTTGGTGTATTCCTGCTAAAAGGATTCTTTGATTCGATACCTGACTCATTACGTGAAGCGGCCAGAATTGACGGTGCAGGTGAATTATATACCTTCTACAAAATTATTTTGCCAATTGTAAAACCGGGTATTGGTGCATTATTTATTCTAAACTTTGTTCAGGTATGGAATGATTACCTATGGCAGCTGGTGGTTGGCCAGAGTGAAGAATCGAAAACATTAATGGTTGGTATTGCTTCATTAATGCAGGATCTAAATCCAAACTTTGCTTACAAGATGGCAGGAGCTACTGTTGCTGCAGTTCCAATGCTGTTAATCTTTATTTTCTTCCAAAAATACTTTACTAAAGGCTTAGCAATTGGGGCAGAAAAGGGATAAAATTCAACTTGGAGATGCTTTTAAATGGATAATAAGGATAAAATTTTTGAACAAGTTAAAGGTAAATTAATCGTTTCGTGTCAAGCTCTTCCGGAGGAGCCGCTGCACAGTCCATACATTATGGGGAGAATGGCGTATGCGGCCAAGCTTGGCGGAGCGTGCGGCATCCGCGCTAATAGTGTAGAAGATATTAAGGAAATCAAAAAAACGGTTGATTTGCCGATTATCGGAATTATTAAACAAGTTTACGATGGGTCTGATGTATTTATAACACCTACAATGGAAGAAATTGACCTTCTTTACCGTGAGGGTGTGGACATCATTGCTTTAGATGCTACAAAAAGAGTCCGACCAGATGGCACGACGATTGAAGAGGTATTTCCTAAAATAAGAGAAAAGTATAAAGATCAACTCTTTATGGCGGATTGTTCTACTTATGAGGAAGGTATGACGGCCTATAAATTAGGCTTCGATTGTGTTGGTACCACCTTAAGCGGGTATACAGAATATACAAAAGGAACGAGCCTGCCGGATACGGAGTTAATAGGGAGCTTAGTTCGTGAACTGCCCATTCCGGTAATTGCTGAGGGAGGTATCTGGACACCTGAGCAATTAAAAACAGTTTTTGAGCTTGGTATTCATACCGCGGTGGTTGGAACTGCTATCACAAGACCGATGGAAATTACCAAAAGATTTGTTCACGTTATTCAATAATGGAGAAAATTTTTTCCAAGATTAATCCCCCGAGTTTCTCGCGGGATTAATGCCTTCTCAGGTAGATATTGGCGGGGAGTGGGAATTGTGGAAATATTAGCTGTCGATATTGGAGGGACATCCATCAAGTTAGGCCTCTCCGATGAAAAAGGAAATATAAAGGTATTTAAAGAATATGATTCGGAAAGTAAAAAAGGCGGACCATACTTAATAGAAAAACTGATCCAGATTATTTCGGAATTTGACGGTTTTGACGCGATTGGCATCAGTACTGCAGGACAGGTAAACAGTGAGGAAGGGTATATTATTTATGCTAATGAAAATATACCGAATTATACAGGAACGCAATTAAAACATATTTTTGAGGGAAAATTTAAAGTTCCTGTAAAAGTAGAAAATGATGTCAACGCCGCGGCATTAGGTGAAAAATATTATGGCGCCGGCCGAAGCTTTAATGATTTCCTTTGTTTGACATATGGAACAGGAATAGGCGGTGCCATAATTGCTGATTCCAAGATATACAAGGGTCATAAAGGAATTGCAGCAGAATTTGGCCATATTATTACCCATCCCGCAGGGAATCCTTGCAATTGCGGTGGAAGAGGCTGCTATGAAACATATGCTTCCACATCAGCGTTAGTAAGAATGGCATTAGGGATTGACCAGGAATGTATAAATGGTAAGATTATTTTTGAAAAAATAAACCAAGGTAATCAACGGCTGTTGAATGTAGTCGAATCTTGGGCTCATGAAGCCGCGCTGGGGTTAGCTTCATTAATCCATATATTTAATCCTCCTGCTATTATTGTTGGCGGCGGCGTCATGGAACAGGAGTTTTTGGTTGAAAGGGTTTCTGCGAAAGTAAAAGAATTGATTATGGAGAGCTTTTCTGATGTGGAAATCATCAAAGCTTCTTTGGGAAATAAAGCGGGCATGCTAGGTGCCGTTTCACTTCATTTAACGAGTGGGAAATAGAAGGGGTGCTTTATGACAACGGTAGATATCTTTTCACTTATTCGGTCACGATATAATTCATTTACAAATACAGAAAAAAAGGTGGCGGATTACGTCCTTGAAAATATTAAGGATGTCATCTATATGTCGATTACGGACTTGGCTGATGCCTGCGATGTAGGCGAATCAAGCGTTTTTCGGTTTTGCAAAACTATGAATCTTAAAGGGTATCAAGAGTTTAAGATTGCATTAGCCCATAGCATTTCACAAGGTGAAGAAACACCGCAGATATCAGGTCAAATTACGATGCAGGATACAATTGGGGAGCTTGCCTCCAAGATTTTAACAACGAATGTAAGTGCCCTTACTGACACGTTTAAACTAATTAATGAGGACGATATTTCAACAGCGATAGACTACATCATAGCTGCAGATAGAGTTCACTTTTTTGGAGTTGGCGCCTCTTTAATGACTGCGATGGAAGCTAAGAACAAGTTTATGAGGGTTACCAATAAAACAGAATGCTCCATTGATACTCACCTGCAAATAATGTCAGCTGCTTTGATGACGGATAAAGATGTTGCTGTTCTAATCTCCTACTCCGGTTCAACAAAGGACACAATTGAAGTGGCAAGGGTGGTAAAAGAAAGAGGAGCAAAGATTATTGCGATAACTCGTTTTGCAAAGTCCCCTTTAACTAGTTATGCAGATATTACCCTGCTTTGCGGAGCAAATGAAGGACCTCTTCAAGGCGGAAGCCTATCGGCCAAGCTTTCCCAGCTTTACTTGCTGGATTTGCTCTATGCTGAATATTTTAAAAGAACCTACAAAGAATCGACTGTTAATAAAGACAGTACAGCTAAAGCTGTCATTGAGAAAATGCTTTAATAGAAGGCCCGCAAATACATAAGGTGCGGCAGCACCTTATGTATTTGCGGGCCTATTATTATATTTGCATTTCGAATTCTTTAATATTATGCAGATTTACAACTTGAATGCCGCTTCCTATTTGAATTGCTTTTACATTAGAATCCTTAATGACGACATTATGTATATGGACAGCATCGGCCCGGTTTTCACCGCCAGTTACTTTTATTCCGGCACCTGCCGTTCTAAAATTTTTAAAAGAAATATTGTTTAGGGCAACATTTCTAGCTCGATATTGAATGGCAGCGATTGGATTTCCTTTATAGTCATAGTCGGGATCGCCAATAAAAGTTACATGGTTTAATACGACGTTTTTATAAGCAGAAATGACTAAACCGCGCGGTGAGGATTCCTGATATAAATCCGTAAAAATGGGTGCTATAGAAGCCAGGTTAACCGCCAAAATATTGTAGGCAGATTTTGATTCCATGTCAGTGCTTTTATGATGGCCGATATGCCGGAAGTTAAAGGACCGGTTATCGTTCAGGGAAATGTGCCCGACGATTTGCACGTTGGATGCCGCCGAAGAATTTTGATGTGCCTTGATTTCCACTCCTCCAAAGCACCTGGCCGTGGAATTATTGACTAGGAGGACATTTCTCGATCCATCATCCACCTCAATCCCATTCGAGTTTGAAAATCCTTTCTGGTGGGCGCGGCCGCTCGGGTCGCACATATGTGAATTTGAAATCCAAATATAATCACTATGGTGGGTGGTGATTCCGTCATCACCAAAGCCATGACCGTTTAAATTATCTAGCCAGACATACTTGCTGCCTCCGCGGGCCCGGAAACCATCACCGGCATAATTGTACAGGGTTGA
The DNA here is from genome assembly GCF_058323225.1 of Neobacillus sp. PVCKKU3. Lineage (NCBI taxonomy): Bacteria > Bacillati > Bacillota > Bacilli > Caryophanales > Bacillaceae > Neobacillus > Neobacillus sp. PVCKKU3. Next base: position 126,356 of record NZ_JBLVQN010000011.1, on the reverse strand, counting down.
AGTAATATCAAAGCAATGGAGACCTGGATTAATGGCTTCTACGTCCTTTACCCACCCATATGTTACATTTGCATAAGTTAGGCAGCTAGAATGGTTCCCCCATGTACTTGTTTTGGCAGTATCCCCAAGTCTTTCGACATTCCAGTCGAGGCTAAGGCCTTGCACGAAGATATGGTGATTTCCTCGCCAATGATTAGCATTTGTGATTAGTCTCGTGCCTTTAGGTACCTGGTCGTGAAGCTTAATGGTTGTAATTCCTTTTCCTGCCCCAGCCAGGTAAGTCCACGAGGGAAGACGGATTTCCTTTGTTATGTAAATACCCGGCGGCACAATCACTTTTACTCGCCCATTCCCAATTGCCCTTTTGAAAGCAGCCGTGTTATCAGTAATCCCGTCCCCGACAGCACCAATATCTGCCACATTGACTTCCTTGACAGTATTGTCCATAAGTCCTGCAAGTTCTTGGTCCAATTTCTCCATCCAATCTGGAACAACTTTTCCTTCTGAATCTACTGAAAGTTTTGTAGGAGTCAAGAAACTAGATGGTTTTGCTAAAAGGCGGAAGAACTTCTCAGTTACTCTTTGCTTAAATGGAATGGAGGGGGTGCCAAGATGTCGTGCGCTGTTATTTTTACTTAACTGCTGAAGAAGCAGTTCGGTTTCATCAAGGACTTGTCTCATATTCAGGTGCTGCCCGGTAATTTGTTCTAGCAGCGAAAGGTTATTTCGTGCGTCATGCGATTTTTCTAATCTTAGCATCTTTGTTCACTCCATAAATATTAAAACCTGATATAAGTATTATAGCTATTTTAAAAAAGAAGATGCTGATTGAGAAAAAAGTCAACTTAAATGACCAAGCCAGCTATTAATAATCCAATAGGGATTATGCTGACAACAAGCATTCTGGCAGTGCTTACCCTTCCGTATAAAACAATGGTTCCAATTTGTTTATCCCAAGTGGCGTACCCGTGTTTCTTTAAATCTTTATAGGAGAAACCAAAACAAATAAAATTAATGATGGGCACTCCTAGTCCCATTCCAGCGGCTGTTACAAAAATACTTCGTTTCAGTGCGGTTACAAAATTAATAGGTTCACCCGTAACCGTTTTCATACGTGTGTTTAACAGAGACTTACCAAGCGTATTTCCAAAGACAGAGAGAATGGCCGCCTCTACAAGGATATAAAGGATTAGACAAATCATGAATACGGTAATGGCTGAGGATTCAACGATAAACTTCGGAGAAAAAATAGAAACAAAAGCTATAAGGAAAAATGTAAAGAGGGCAAGATCAAAGAACCTGGCAAGAAATCGCACAAAAGGCCTTCCGGCAGGATAGGTATCCTTTTTGATTTCCTCCCAATCTACGGCAAAATTTATTGCATCCTGTTTATTATCTGTTGACTGAAACACATTTAGGGTTTTAGCCATACACCAACAGTCCATATTTGAGGACCAAAGAAAGCTGTCCCCAGTTAAAACACCTTGTTCATACAGCTTTTTTATTTCAAATAAGCTTGCAGGACCCTGTTGTTGATGGTCTCGAATATAAAACCAGACATTTCCCTCCGGACTGTCCATGGTTTACCGCCTCCTAGTTAGGTAAATTATACCATGTTGACTAAAGGATAATTTTGGAACATTTTTTGACGATTTTTTAAATCAGGGATATTTTCCTAAGAAGGAAAAATACTAACAAATGTTCGGAGGTGGAGTCGATGGAACAAAAGGATTTTGAAAAAGTTTATGAGCAATATAAGCAGCAGGCCCAAGTGGAGGTCGGTGCAACTAATCCTGATGGAAAAGAAGAGTTTGTTGCTGTTAAGAAAAATGATGATGGGGACATTATTGCGTTTAAGACCAACACTGGCCGGGAACTGGATTATCTGCAGGCCTTGGATGAAGCAAAGTCAGGAAGAATTGCCCATATTGATGTTTTTCATAAATATGGGCGAGACATTATCCGAAGCGAACCGGATGGTATTAAAGAAAATAATCTAGACAATTTACCTGAATTTTAATATTTGAAAAACTGAGCGGGAGGGGAGCCTGCTCAGTTTTTTGTTTCCTAAAGTGTGGAATAATCCTGTCACGATATGCGGAAAATCAATATAAACATTTAATAAAGGAGCCATGTTAATGCATTGGTATGAAAAGTTGAATCAATACTTTCCGGTTGAGGAAATGAAGTCGCGGGAACATATGGAAACCCTGCTCCGGGAGCGGCTTAATATTTATCATAAGGATGAAGGACCCAATCATGTGTTGATGTATGCGGAATTTGATAATTTTGTCTTTATTGATTATCTGTTTGTTTCAAGCGATGCCCGGGGTCAGGGACTTGGACATAAGCTTATGGAAAAAATGAAGCAAAAAGGGAAGCCAATTATCCTCGAAGTGGAGCCGGTTAATTACGAGGACAGCGATACAGAAAAGAGACTGCGCTATTATAAGCGTGAAGGCTTTGAGCATGCCGAGTCAATTGGTTACGAGCGAAGATCCTTGGCAACAAATGAAGTAAATAAGATGGAAATACTCTATTGGGCGCCGCATCAAGAGTCGGAGGAAATGATTTTTGAAGCGATGAAAAAAACATATAATTTGATTCATACCTATAAGGATGAACATTTTTACGGTGAATCCTATCAGCCGGCTGATGAGGTGCTGACCTTTAATGAAGAACCGGACAATACCAATATATTAGAAAACCTATAAAAATAAAAAAAGAGAGCCTGGCTCTCTTTTTTTATGAACGTGCAAGCTCATATTCTTTGATTTTATCTTCATAGGTTAAAGTAACACCGATTTCGTCCCAACCATTTAGGAGCATTTCCTTTGGGTATGGAGCGATGTCGAAAGTTAATTCAAAACCATCGTTGTCATAAACCTTTTGTTCTTCAAGATTTACTGTAAGCGAATAGCCCTCAGTTTCTGCTTTTTTCATAATAGTTTGGACTTGCTCTTCCGTTGCAGCGATGGCAAGGATCCCGTTCTTTACGCAGTTATTTTTAAAAATATCTGCATAGCTAGGCGCGATGATCACCTTAAAGCCAAAGTCCTGAACTGACCAAGGGGCATGCTCGCGGGAGGAGCCGCAGCCGAAGTTTTCACCGGCAACCAGGATAGAAGCACCCTTATATTGCGGTTGATTTAATTCGAAATTCGGATTTGGATTACCGTCATCGTCAAAACGCCAGTTATAAAATAAGAATTGGCCGAAGCCGCTTCGTTCAATGCGCTTTAAAAATTGCTTCGGGATAATTTGGTCTGTATCAATGTTTGAGCGGTTAATTGGGCAGACAAGGCCTTGATGTATGCGTAATGGTTCCATTTCTACATAACCTCCTGAGCAGTGAACTTGCGGACATCAACGAAATGGCCGGCAATGGCTGCAGCAGCCGCCATTTCAGGGCTGACAAGATGAGTGCGGGCCCCTTTACCTTGACGTCCTTCAAAGTTCCGGTTGGATGTGGAAGCACAGCGTTCACCAGATGGAATGATATCGTCGTTCATTCCGAGACACATACTGCAGCCCGCTTCACGCCATTCAAAGCCTGCCTCTTTAAAGATTTGATCTAGGCCTTCTTTTTCAGCTGCAAGCTTGACGCTGAAGGAACCTGGAACAACAATAGCAGAAACAGAAGGATTTACCTTCTTGCCGCGAACGATGTTAGCTGCTTTGCGTAAGTCGCTTAGACGTGAATTGGTACATGAACCGATGAAAACATGGTCAACTGTTACGTTGGAGATAGGCTGACCTGCTTCAAGACCCATGTATTGAAGAGCGCGCTGAATTTCGTCTTTTTCCGCCGGTTTATCAGTTTGATCTGGACTTGGTACGTTCGCTGTTACAGGAATACACATTCCTGGATTGGTTCCCCAAGTTACCTGAGGTTCTACTTCTGCAGCCTCGATTTCAACAATTGTATCATAGGTGGCACCTTCGTCTGTTGCAAGGGACTTCCAGTCAGCAGCGGCTTCATCGAAAGCTTCACCTTGCGGAACGTGTCTTCTGCCGCGTAAATATTCGACTGTTGTATCGTCTGGGGAGATAAGTCCGGCTCTTGCACCGCCCTCAATCGACATGTTACAGACAGTCATTCGCTCTTCCATGGAAAATCCACGGATGGTTTCCCCGGTATATTCGATGACATAGCCAGTTCCAAATTTGACGCCGTATTTTCCGATAATCGCAAGGATTAAGTCCTTAGCGGTAACGCCTGTCCCAAGCTTGCCATTGACTTTGACATTCATCGTTTTTGGCGGTGCTTGCCAAAGTGTTTGTGTAGCAAGGACATGCTCGACCTCACTTGTACCGATACCAAAAGCAAGGGCACCAAATGCACCGTGTGTAGAGGTATGGCTGTCGCCGCAGACGATCGTTTTTCCAGGCTGGGTAAGACCAAGCTCAGGACCGATGACATGAACGATTCCGTTATCTGGGTGGTGAAGGTCTGCAAGTGTAATGCCGAATTCCTCACAGTTTTGCTGTAATGTATCGACTTGTTTTTTTGAAATAGGGTCATTGATTACAAGACGCTGGCGGGTTGGGATGTTATGGTCCATTGTTGCATAAGTAAGGTCAGTGCGGCGAACCTTGCGCCCGGTCATGCGTAAGCCCTCGAATGCCTGAGGAGAGGTCACTTCATGAACGAGATGCAAATCAATATAAAGTAAATCCGGCTTTCCTTCTTCTTGATGGACAACATGCCGTTCCCAAATTTTTTGAATGATATTTTTTGGTGTTTGCATAGCTTCCTTCCTCACGTTTATAGATTTTTTGCCTGAAATGGCTGGTAAACCAGGAAAATAGGTCCGAAAATATATATAGGTTAAATGAAATAAATTATATCAGCGGATTTTTGGAATATATCAGCGAATTTCCCTAAGATATCAGCGAATTATTAAAAATATCAGCGAATTCAAGGAATATATCGGCGAATTTTAAAAAATATCAGCGAATCTATTTTATAGGAGAAATGCGCTACTAAAACGAACAAAATAGTGTGCCTATAGAATAAAGGAAACTTCTTTTGAGAAGAAAACGCCAGGCCCAATCCTGCCTCTGGCCTGGCGCGACCTCAATTTTAATAGTAGCAGCTTGCGATACACTTAGATGCGTTCAGTGTACGGATGTAGTCGACGATTAATTTTGTCATTTCCTCGGTGCCCACTTTGCGGCCGTTTGGAATCTGCAAATCAGCAGTATGATAGCCGGCATCAAGTACAGACTGGACAGCATCTTCGATAATTTTGGCTTCGTCCTCTAGTTCGAAGGAATACCTTAGCATCAAGGCTGCGGATAAAATCATCGCAACCGGGTTGGCTAGGCCTTTTCCGGCAATGTCAGGCGCTGAGCCATGAACCGGTTCATAAAGTCCGACGCCAGATTCATTTAAGCTGGCAGAAGGTAGCATACCCAGGGAGCCTGTTAACACAGATGCTTCATCGCTTAAGATGTCGCCAAACATGTTCTCAGTGACAACCACATCGAAAGAAGCAGGGTTGGTGATTAGCTTCATTGCTGCGGCATCGACTAACACATGCTCAACAGACACTTCAGGGTACTGTGCCTTTTTCTCCTCAACGATTTCACGCCACATCTTGCTGGATTCAAGCACATTCGCCTTGTCGACCGAAGTAAGCTTGCCGCGGCGTCCTTGGGCAGCTTGGAATGCCTTATCTACGATTCTTTCAATCTCGCGGCGAGTATAAGCCAGAGTATCGACAACCGATTCGCCATTATCACGCCGTTCACTTGGAGTACCAAAGTAAATACCGCCAGTTAATTCACGGACAATAAGGAGGTCGCTTCCAGAAACGATTTCTTCTTTAAGCGGCGAAGCATGAAGAAGATTTTTGAAGCCTTTGATTGGCCGTAAATTGGCATATAAATCAAGGGCCTTTCTGATTCCCAAGAGGCCTCGCTCAGGACGCAGATGGGACGGATTGTTATCCCATTTCGGACCGCCGACAGCACCTAAAAGAACGGCATCTGCCTGCTTGCAGGCATCAACTGTCGTTTCCGGCAGGGGAGTACCGTATTGGTCAATGGCTGCTCCTCCGATTTCATGGGTTTCAAAGCTAAAAGTATGATTATATTCTTCTGCAATCGCCGTTAATACTTCTTTCGCGGAATGCATAACTTCCTTGCCGATACCATCACCGGGAAGTAAGACAATTCGTTTTTTCACTAGAAGCAACCTCCTTATTATTTTAAAAAATTAAGTTCCTAGCTTATCTCTTTATAATGCAGGTTTCAGTACCTGCACCAAACTTGGATTACAATTGTTTTATAGTGCAGCCGGTTCTTTAACACCGATTTTTTTGTTGAAAAAGACTCGGTTAACCGCGTTGATAAATGCTTTCCCAGATGCCTCAAGAACGTCTTGGGCAGAGCCGCGGCCGCTGACATTGACGCCATTTACGGTCAATTTGACATTTGCTTCAGCCAGGGCATCACGTCCGCGGCCGACTGAGCTTAAACTATAATCTGTTAGATGAATCTCTTCTTTAATAAGAGCATCTAACGTGTTAAAAAGAGCTTCTACACTTCCGGAGCCTGTGCGTGCTGTTTCCACTTTTTCACCGTCTGGAGTAGTTAATGCGACAGTAGCTGTCGGCAGGTTAGCTGAAGCATATTGAACCTGGAATGCGACTAACTCATATTTTTTCACATCGAAGCCAGAGGTTTGAATGTCTGTTAAGATCGTGAATAAATCTTCATCCGTTACTTCTTTTTTCTTATCTGTTAAGGACTTAAATGATTGGAATGCCTCATTTAGTTTATCCTGCTCTAATTCAAAGCCCATTTGCTCAATTTTGTCTTTAAAAGCATGACGTCCTGAGTGTTTTCCAAGAACAAGGTCATTGGATCCGACCCCAACAAGCTCTGGTGTAATAATTTCATAGGTTAACGTATTTTTTAACACGCCATCCTGATGAATTCCGGACTCATGTGCGAAGGCATTTTTTCCGACAACGGCTTTGTTGCCAGGGACCTTCATTCCTGTAAAGCGGCTGACTAAGTCACTGGTGCGCTTGATTTCTTTTAACACAAGATCCGTTGTGTACGGATAGAAGTCCTGACGAATATTTAATGCCACAGCAAATTCTTCTAAAGCCGCGTTCCCGGCACGTTCGCCGATACCGTTAATGGTACCCTCAACCTGGGTAACGCCGTTTTCAATAGCAGCCAATGAGTTGGCAACAGCCATCCCCAAGTCATCATGACAGTGGCACGATAATGCTACTTTATGGATGTTAGGCACGTTTTCGCGGATATAGCGGAACATGCGTCCATATTCGGCCGGTGTGGTATAACCAACGGTGTCAGGAAGATTGATGACAGTAGCGCCAGCATCGATTACCTTCGTAATGATTTGAACCAGAAAATCTAAATCTGAACGTGAAGCGTCTTCTGCTGACCATTCAACCTGCGGGAAGTTTTTCCGTGCGTATTTCACCATTTCAACAGCGGTCTCGACGACTTCCTCAGGTTGTTTCATCAGTTTGTACTGCATATGGATAGGGGAGGTTGCAATGAATACATGCAATCTTGGTTCTGCAGCATCTTTTAAAGCATCCCACGCAATGTCAATGTCCGATTTAGTGGCACGGGCCAGACCTGTGACGGAAGAGTTTTTAATCGTTCTGGCGATGGCTCTTACCGCTTCGAAATCTCCTTGAGAGGAAGCCGGGAAGCCGGCCTCCATAATGTTAACGCCAAACCGTTCGAGCTGTCTGGCAATTTCCAATTTTTCAAGTTGGTTTAAATTTACACCAGGGGACTGTTCACCATCGCGTAAGGTTGTATCAAAGATGTTAACGTGAACCATTTACCACCACTTCTTTCTTTTGATTTACTGGCTTTTTAATAAATGGCATTAACGCACGAAGCTCGCGGCCAACCACTTCGATTTGATGGTTATTTTCGGCACGGTTGATGGCGTTGAATTGTGGGCGGTTAGCTTGGTTTTCTAAAATCCAGCCCTTAGCAAATGCGCCAGTTTGGATATCTTTTAGTACTTCTTTCATACGTGCTTTTGTATCTTCGTTTACAACGCGCGGACCTGATACGAAATCTCCCCATTGAGCAGTGTCAGAGATGGAGTAACGCATGTTTTCAAGTCCTCCTTCATATAGAAGGTCAACGATTAATTTCAATTCATGTAAACATTCGAAGTAAGCAACTTCCGGCTGATAACCTGCCTCAACAAGTGTTTCAAAGCCTGCTTTGATTAGGGCAGTTGTACCGCCGCAAAGGACAGCCTGCTCACCGAAAAGGTCAGTTTCTGTTTCTTCTTGGAATGTTGTTTCTAAAACACCTGCACGGGCAGCGCCGATTCCTTTTGCGTAAGCAAGGGCGATCTCGCGAGCCTGGCCAGTATAGTCTTGGTAAACTGCATATAGTGCAGGAACTCCAGCACCTTCTGTATAGGTACGGCGAACTAAATGTCCAGGACCTTTTGGTGCAACTAAGAATACGTCAACATCAGCAGGAGGAACGATTTGGCTGAAGTGAATATTGAAACCATGTGCAAATACTAAAGAGTTACCGGCTTGAAGATTAGGCTTGATGCTTTCTTCATATACTTTTGGCTGCATTTCGTCTGGAAGAAGAACCATAACAACATCAGCTTCCGCAGTTGCATCAGCAACAGATTTTACTTCAACACCATCTTCAACAGCTTTATCCCAAGATTTCCCACCGCGTAAACCAACAACTACATCAAAGCCGCTTTCTTTTAAGTTAAGGGCATGGGCATGGCCTTGAGAGCCGTAGCCAATTACCGCGATTTTCTTTCCTTGTAAAACTTCCTCTTGAATATCTCCGTTATATAGTACTTTAACCATTACAATCATCCTTTCAGAATTAAGAGTTATTTTGTTAGTGAGTATGCTGATAATTCATTTACTTGTGGCTGGTGGCCTCGTAAAAAGGCGGTCAAGCCGGTTCTGGCAACTTCTTTAATGCCAAATGGGCGAAGCAAGTCGATTAAGGCATCAATTTTATCAGGCTTGCCAGTAACCTGAACGGTAATGCTGTCTTTACATACATCCACAATAATCGCGCGGAATGGATCGATGAGCCCGTTAATCTCGCTGCGCAGCTGTGAACCAGAAGTTACTTTGATTAGGGCGAGTTCCCGAGCAACAATGGCCTTATCGGTAATATCAGAAACCTTTAAAACATCGATCTGCTTGTTCAGTTGTTTTGTTACTTGTTCAAGGCGCTGCTCGTCTTCTACTTCAACCACAAGCGTCATTTTAGAAACGCCTTCGATTTCAGTAGCACCAACGGATATGCTGGAAATGTTAAATTGACGCCTTTGCAGCAGTCCCGTCACGCGATTTAAAACACCGCTTCGGTCTTGAACAGTTAGTGTGATAATTCGTTTCATTCTGGTTTCACCCCAATCATTTCATGAAGCCCTTTGCCAGGAGCAACCATTGGAAAAACTTTTTCCTTCTGAAGGACCCGGGCATCAATGAGAACCGGACCATCATAGGCCATAAGCTCTGGCAGGGAGGCAACTAGGTCTTCCTGGTTATCAATTTTTGCACCGCGGATTCCGTAGCTTTCAGCCAGTTTAACAAAATCAGGCTGGGTATGAAGCAGGGATTCGGAAATGCGATTACCATATTGAAGCTCCTGCCACTGGCGGACCATGCCAAGTGCACCGTTATTAACAATAATGATTTTAACCGGCAGGTTGCGTTCGTAAATGACCGATAATTCCTGCAGTGTCATTTGGAACCCGGCATCTCCGACAATTGCCACTACGGTACTGTCTGGTTCAGCCATCTGTGCCCCAATTGCAGCAGGGAAGCCGAAGCCCATTGTTCCAAGTCCGCCTGAAGTAATCCAGCGGTGCGGATGATTGAAGTTGTAGAACTGTGCAGCCCACATTTGATGCTGGCCAACATCTGTAGCGACAATCGCTTCACCATTCGTTACTTTATGAACCGCTTCGATTAGCCATTGCGGGCTCATGCCGTTTGGATCATGCTTATACCAAAGCGGAAAGTCCTTTTTATTTTGATTAAGAGTTTCCAGCCAATCCTCATGTGATGGGGAATCCACTGCTTCTTCAATCAATTGTGTTAAAGCTGCTTTAGCATCGGCCACAATCGGAATTTGAGTTGGAACGTTTTTGCCAATTTCCGCAGGGTCAATGTCAATGTGAGCAACTTTCGCGAATGGAGCAAAATGCTTCAAGTTTCCTGTTAATCGATCATCAAAACGAGCACCGAAATTGATGAGCAAATCGCATTCGTATAAAGCCATGTTAGCTGCATAAGTTCCGTGCATACCGCCCATTCCTAAGGAGAGCGGGCTGTCTGCCGGGAAGGTTCCAAGTCCAAGCAGGGTGGTTACGACTGGAATCTTATGATTTTCAGCAAAAGCTGTTAATTCAGCGGAGGCTTTTGCATGGAGAACGCCAGCGCCGGAAAGAATCACAGGCTTTTTAGCTTTTGGAAGGGCCTCAGCAAGCTTCCGAATTTGCAATGGATTCGGTTTAATTGTTGGCTGATAGCCTGGCAGGTCCATGGCAGCTTCTCCTGGGTATGCCGCTAAAATTTCAGAAGAGATATCCTTCGGTACATCAACTAAAACCGGTCCTGGTCTTCCTGTTGAAGCAATATGAAAAGCTTCCTTAACAATTCTCGGCAGGTCGGCTACAGATTGCACTTGATAATTGTGTTTTGTAATCGGCGTGGTAATCGCCATTACATCTGCTTCTTGGAAGGCATCTGTTCCGATGACTGTCCGAGCAACCTGCCCTGTGAAAATCACAAGTGGTAAGGAATCCATCATGGCATCTGTAATTCCAGTAACCAAGTTCGTTGCCCCAGGACCCGAAGTGGCAATGACAACTCCAGGCTTTCCGGTAATTCGGGCATACCCTTCAGCAGCATGAATCATTCCTTGCTCGTGACGGAAGAGGACGTGCTTAATGGATTTTTGTGCCCGATAAATCGCATCGTAAATCGGCAGGACGGCACCCCCAGGATACCCGAATAATGTATCAACACCTTCTTTAATTAAAAGATCGATGAGAAGGTCTGCACCTGTTTTTGGTGCCGTACTGGTTTGGAATTCCAGCTTTGCTTCTGCTTTCACGTCATAGTTCCCTCCTTATGGGTAATTGAATATTTAAAAAACTAAATCTTCAACTGTGTTTAAACACAGTAAAAAAGGCCTGTTCTCTCCGAATAAACTGCAGTCAAGTACATCAAAAGCAGAATGTTCGGGGAGAAAAGGCCTTTCATTTTCTCGGTACCACCCGGGTTTTACAGTATCCTTACGAATACTGCCTCATGAAGCGACAACTAATCTAAAAGAAACGCTTCTTTTTGTAACAGGTGCTCTAAGTTGACACCCGGCTATACCTACTAAGTTAAAAACCGTTCAGAATAACACTCAGGGATGATGTCGGAGTAGGTTGTATTACTGGGCTTCCAGCAACCCCAGCTCTCTGAAAATACAAATTCCTACACCTTTATTCCCGTCATCGATTTGACTATTTTATTGTCAAAGATTTTGTTGTAGTACCTTAACTTCTTTAGAGAAGGGGAGGGGTACTAGTGGTTCCCAGTAAATAACTAAAATTTATATTTTCATTACTCCTCCGGTGTTGGCAGAAGTAACGAGTTTTGCATATTTTGCTAGATAGCCAGATTTGATTTTAGGCTCCGGCTTTACCCAATTCTTGCGTCTTTCAGCTAACACAACATCATCCACGACAAGTTCAATTGAACGTGCTTCGAGGTCAATTAATATTTTGTCACCATTTTCAACGAGACCGATTGGTCCGCCTTCTGCAGCTTCAGGTGAGATATGACCGATGGAAATTCCACGGCTTGCACCTGAGAAACGGCCGTCTGTGATAAGGGCAACTTCTTTTCCTAACCCTCGGCCCATAATAGCGGAGGTAGGAGCTAACATTTCCGGCATTCCTGGACCGCCTTTAGGACCTTCGTAGCGGATTACCACTACATGGCCGGCTTTTACCGTTCCATTATGAATGCTTTCTAATGCCTCATCTTGGGATTCAAACACAATTGCTTCACCTAAAAATGTTTTAATCGAAGGATCTACAGCGCCAACCTTGATTACGGCGCCATCTGGAGCAATATTTCCATATAGGATGGATAGTCCTCCAACAGGGCTATATGGATTGTCTTTTGTCCGAATAACCGCTTCATTGGTAATTGTTGCGTCCTTCACATTTTCTCTGAGAGTGTTCCCTGTAATTGTAAGGCAGTTATCATGCAATGCGCCTTCTACTTTATAAAGTTCATTAATGATGGCACTTACACCGCCGGCACGATGAACATCGTCCATTGAATAATCAGATGCTGGCATAATCTTGGAAAGGTATGGAACTCTTTCAGCAATTTTATTAATTTCGCGAAGATCATAATCGATACCTGCTTCATGAGCAATCGCTAATGTGTGTAACACAGTATTAGTTGATCCGCCCATCGCCATGTCTAGTGCAAAGGCATTATCAATGGCTTCTCGTGTAATGATGTCGCGAGGTTTAATATCTTTTTTAATTAAGTCAATCAAATGTCTTGCTGCTTGCTTAATTAATTCATGTCTTTCTTCAGAAGTAGCAACCATCGTTCCATTGCCAGGAACGGTCATTCCTAAAACTTCCATTAAGCAGTTCATAGAATTCGCTGTGAACATACCAGAACATGAGCCGCAAGTAGGACAGGCATTGGTTTCAATTTCAAGCAGCTGCTGCTGGCTGATGGTACCATTGTGGTAAGCACCAACACCTTCAAAAACTGAAGTAAGGGAAAGATTTTTTCCTGTTGTTGGTGAAACACCAGCCTCCATCGGACCGCCTGATACAAAAACGGATGGTACATTGGTTCGGGCTGCTGCCATCAACATTCCTGGCGTGATCTTGTCACAGTTCGGAATGTAGAAGACTCCATCGAACCAATGGGCATTGATGACTGTTTCGGCACTGTCCGCGATAATTTCGCGGCTTGGAAGCGAATAGCGCATTCCGATATGTCCCATGGCAATTCCGTCATCTACACCGATTGTATTAAATTCGAAAGGAATACCGCCGGCTTCGCGGATGGCTTCCTTGACTATTTCACCGAAATGATTAAGGTGTTTATGACCAGGGATAATATCAATGTACGAGTTACAAACACCGATAAACGGTTTTTCCAAATCACTCGTTTTGACCCCTGTTGCGTATAGTAAGCTGCGGTGGGGAGCACGATCAATCCCCTTTTTAATCATATCGCTTCTCATTTTACGATCTCCTAACTGACAGGTCATGGTTTGTTTCTTCATATTGACAAGCCATTCCGTTATTAAAAAGAAGAGCCTTTGTCGTTCTCATTTATAAAGAATTGAATAAAGGCGCCAAGAAAAATTTCTTAGTACTTATTGACGATTATCATACAACCAATTAAAGACATGGTCAACACAAAAATCTGACAATTCAAACTAGTTAAACAAACTGGGAGCGTTTACAATCCTTTCATCATGGGGTTATATCGAAAATAAAAAAATTTATGAATTTTTTTATTTGCAGATTTATTGTGGGAATTTAAATTAGAGGGGAGGAAATAAACGGAAACAAAGTTAACTTTTCCTTCCATTAATTATAGTAGAAAAAATGTAGCGGCTTGTATATTTATTCAACTGACTGTTATCGTTACTTGAGCTTTGAAAGATATTCATATATTTCCTGCAGATTTTTAAAGCCTTTTGTTTCTGCCGCTTTTAGATAATGACTCCAAATCTTGGCTGTCATAAGCGCATCTCCAAGAGCATGATGCCGGTTCTTTATTTCAATGCCGCAGTTCTGGCAGATTTCCTCAAGCGGCCTTTGAATAAAGAATGGGTCTTCGAGCCGAAGCAGGAAGGATGTATCAACAATACGGTGGACAAAACTACAGCGCAGATAATCCCTTGTCATCTTTCTCATAAAATTCAGCTCATGATTGGAGTGATGGGCGACAAGAATATTACTTTTGATAAATTTGGAAAAATTCACCAGTACATCTGCGGGATTAGGGGCATGACGTAATTCTATCTCTTGAATACTGGTTAGTTCAGAAATCTCCTTTGATAGAGGAAGGTCTGACTTTACGAGAGTATAAAAAGTTTCCCCCGCTTTCATTTCTGCTCCCATCATTTTGACCGCTCCAATCGAAATAATCTGATCCCCCTTATCTGGATAAAAACCTGTTGTCTCAATATCAAATACAACTACCGGCAGCTCATAGAGGGGGATTTGCAGCGTGTTCGTCTGCTTGAGTTCTTTCTGCAGTTCCCTGAGAAATGTCTGCTGCTGCGGTGAAGAGCTCCACGGCAGGCCAGCGTAAAGATTGGAATTGATTTTTCCGGATAGTTGTCTGAAGAATTGAATCATTTCATTCATTGGCATGGGAATCTTCCTTTTCAATTAACTTTCGGACAGAGTGAAAAAGGGCCGAGCCGTATTTGATAACATCTTTTAATTCTTTCGATTGCTCTCTCGATAAGTGGGCGACAGGCAAATAATGGCCAGAATCGTAATTTGTGTGGTTACAATAGATTAGCCGAAAGTTTAATAATCTAATAAACTGATGTTTGAATAAATCTATATCAATATCGGAAAAATGTAGTTCTGAAAGCTTATCTAGCCGTTCAAGTGTGGGTGTTGTCAGCAGATTCTCTTTGATAGCAATGAGACGGACGGCATTTACGTAAGGTAAGATGCCGATTTCTTTGATGTTTAGCAATCCTGCGTATGGCCCGTGTGTTTCAGTCACTAGCTTTCCGAAAACGTTAATGCCATTTTTGAGATACTTCGTGTTGTTAAGCATTTTTTTAACAAGCTGATCTTTATTTGCAGTCCGATAGATTTGATTTTTTAAAGTATCTACAAATTCCTGATTTCCCAATAATGTTCTCGCGTCTATAAAGATTAATAGATAGCGAACAGACTCCCAGGAGAACTCAAAAATCCACTTCATCAATTGCTGATGCCATTCATTTAAGGATTTGCACCATAATGGATTGCTGGCCATCACCCCGCCATCACAATAAGAATATCCGGCTTGGAATAACCCTCTTGATATTTCTTTTCCTAGTTCAAGGAAATAAACCTTTGTTTCAACACGATCTTCCTGATAAATAATTCCATGATCTTGGTCGCTCCAGATAGACTGTTCGAACCGGCCGGCTGAACCCATGACAAAAAATGTGAAGGGACAGGGCAAAGGTCCGAGCTTTTCAGTAGTTTGCTTTAAGGCAATATGGATGACCTTTTTCATTATTTCATCGTGGAGTTGATTTAATTTAATGTGATCGTGAGATGCTTGCTTCATTTTGTCATCCCGAAATTTACGGATTTCCATATAGCAGGAGTCCGACATTTGGTTCCACCCCTTTTAGAAAGAGGAGGCTGCCGAGGGCAGCCTCTTTGTAATAAAAAATTTAAGCATTAA
Organism: Neobacillus sp. PVCKKU3; assembly: GCF_058323225.1. NCBI lineage: Bacteria > Bacillati > Bacillota > Bacilli > Caryophanales > Bacillaceae > Neobacillus > Neobacillus sp. PVCKKU3. Next base: position 110,880 of record NZ_JBLVQN010000011.1, on the reverse strand, counting down.
GCCGTTGTTCAGATTTCAGTAATTCAGGGTAGCCGTAACTGCCGTGTTCGCTCATATCAAGACCGATAATTTCTTCCTCTTCAGTTACTCTAAGCCCGTTCATTGCTGTTTTCATGATCTTAAGAAGAATAAAAGAGACAATAAATGCGAAGGTGCCGCACACCAAAACCCCCATTGCTTGAACACCTAGCTGGTGCAGGCCGCCACCGTAAAATAATCCCGGCTTCCCGACCGTTGCTAATTCTTTTGTGGCGAAGAATCCCGTTGACAGGGTGCCCCAAACTCCTGCTGTACCATGAACGGATAATGCTGCAATCGGATCATCAATTTTTCTTTTTTCAAAAAAACGAATGCTGTAGAAGACGAGGATTCCTGAAATAAATCCGATCACCACGGCCGCCCAGGTTTCAACAAATGCGCAAGAAGCGGTAATTGCCACAAGGCCTGCTAGTGCCCCGTTCAGCATCATCGGCACATCGGCTTTTCCTAAAACCATCCAAGAGATCATCATCGCCGCGACGGTACCGGCTGCAGCGGCCAAGTTGGTATTGGTGGCAACAAAACCGAAAAAGGCTTTGTCAACCGATAACGTGCTTCCGGCGTTGAAACCGAACCAGCCTACCCATAAAAGCAACACGCTAAGGGCGGTAAACACCTGGTTGTGACCTGCAAGATTATTAGCGGAGCCATCCTTATTATATTTACCAATCCGAGGTTTTAAGATAATTGTAGCTGCCAGTGCCGCCATCGCACCTGTTAAATGAACAACGGTGGAGCCTGCAAAATCTTGTTTGCCATGTTCAGCCAGCCAGCCTCCACCCCAAATCCAATGGGCAATCGGCGGATAGACGATAATGGAAAATAGGACGGCGAAGACAATATAGGCGCCCAATTTAGCGCGTTCGGCAAATCCCCCAAAGGCGATTGTTAAAGAAATGCCTGCAAATGCTAATTGGAATAGGAAGAATACTGAGCCTGATAGTGCTAAACCTTTAATGTCATAACCTGAGTAAAAGAAGTCCGAGAAACCAAGAATTGAACTTCCTTTGCCAAAAATGAGGCCAAAGCCAACTGCCCAAAATACAATGGAGCCAATACCAAAGGTAAGAATCGTTTTCCCGGCTACATGCCCAGCATTTTTCATTCGAGTTGATCCTGTTTCCAAGAGGATGAAGCCGCCGATCATCAAGATGACGAGGACTGCTCCCAGCATTACCCACAGACTGTTCATTAAAAATAAAGTATCCATGATTGTTCCTCCTTTAAAGTATGTTAGTATTTGTAACGTTTGGTGTAGTTGTATTTTTACATGTATTTGTTAGCAGTTCTACAATCCTGTTAGGAATTCTTACATGGTTTTTATTATTTGGAAAATCTTCGATGTTGATATTTGAATCAGAGTCAGCCCATACACAACAAAAAAGCCCAGCTTCCTTAATGAGAAGCTGGGCCTTTTCGTATCCCGAATTGGGCATTTAGCTGACCTTGTATCATCTTTCTGCGAATTTCTTCCTGGTTTTGTTTCTTTTGTGCTTTTAGCATTTCCTTTCTGATTTCGTGTGTCTGGACACCGTCCTCAATTTTGTTGGCGATATCCACTAGTAGTTCCACGTCTGCAAACGAGTATTTACGGCTGCCGCCGGCGGTTCTTTCCGGAAAAATGAGTTTGCGCTCTTCATAGTAACGAATCTGTCTTTCGGATAAACCGGTAAGTTCTTTAACAATGCCAATGGTAATGACCTTTTTATCTTTGTAAGATGATTCATTTCCCATGTTTTCTTCTCACCACACTCCATTCTAAAGTCCAATAAATCTTAATGTATTTTTATGTTATATTTTCTCACATGTAATTAAGATTGACATTTATTTTGTTTTGCTTTGGAGGAAATTTATCAGGGTATCTAGTGAGATATCCCTCACGCTTAAAGGTTTTGAAGTCTTCTTAATAATTCGTGTCCGCTTGGCCCCAGGTTTTTCATGAGTTCTTCATATAATTCATCTCGTAATTGATCTAAAAGAAGAATCGTTTTAGCTAATCGAACGGAACTTTTTTGATTCATATGAATCATCCTCTCTAGTTTTATATGGAAAAATTTATCTGAGTTTTCGAGTTTTGTCAGGGATTCTGTAAGATTATGTAACATACTTTTTAAAACGGGGTTTGGGAACTTGAAAGGAAACTTTACGGGGGGTTAATAAAGATGAACCAGGTGCTGGACCTGGTTCATTTTTATTAATATTCCCCATCGAATGGAGTAAACGGAAAGTTAAACCTTCTTTCAACAGCACGCAGGCGTTGATTTACACGCTGCAGGCGGCGCGAGAGCTGGTTAACTTCACGGGAAAGCCGCTCGATTTCCTGCTGCTGGCGATTATTTTCCCTTTCGAGTTGGTTGACTCTCCGCTCAAGCTGCTGCGGCTGTCTATTCGGGTCGAACTGAGCTTGGGTTCCTTGCGGAAGGATTTGCGGGACATAGGTATTATAGTCCACTTGCGATTGCGGGATATGATAATAACCGTATGGATTCATGGGGCTACACTCCTTTATTTTTGTGGATGTGATATACAATATGTAGGTATTCGTGGAGGAGCAACGGCTAATACCCATGGAAACCCCTTTTGAATATTTTAAAAAATGAGCTTAATGAATTAGGAATGTGTAAGATTTCAAAAAACTATATATATAATATTATTTAAACTTATTAATATAGTAATAAATTAAAGTCTATGAATAGATAAACATTGTTAGGTATAAAAATTTATTATCCCAATATTGTAAATATTTTTGATAAACTACTTTTAAAAATTTATTCAATAGTGTATATTCAAAATATTATTGGAATTGCAAAAAATGATTTAATAAAAAAATATAGGAGGTCCAAAATGAAGAATTTTAAATTATTCACTACAATTTTGGTTGCTGCATTTGTGTTCATTCTCTCGGCATGCGGAACAAGCAAAACAAGCGGGGGCGAAGGGGACAAGGATAAGACGTTAAGAGTCGTGACAGATGCGGCATATGCCCCGTTCGAGTACCAAGATAAAGGGGAAGTGGTCGGATTTGATATCGACTTCATTAACGCTGTTGCAAAGCAAGCCGGCTACAAAGTAAAGGTTGAACATGTGGGCTGGGATCCATTATTTGTTGAAATTAAAGGAAAAACAGCAGACATCGGAATTTCCTCCATTACAATTAACGACAAACGTAAACAAACCTATGATTTCTCAGTACCTTACTTCTTATCTACTAATAAAATCATGATTCCAAAAGACAGCCCGATTAAAAGCGCAGAAGATTTAAAAGACAAGGTCGTGGCAGTGCAAAATGGAACAACCGGTCAGGAAGCAGTTGAAAAGCTCCTTGGGGCAGAAAGTAAAAATCTTAAAAAGTTTAAGGATAACAATCTGGCAATTATGGAGTTAAAAGGCGGCGGTGCGGACGCAGTTGTTGCTGATAACACTGTCATTGAAGAGTATGTAAAAAATAATCCGAAAGAAAATTTTGTCATCATAGAAGATGAAGCTGCCTTTGATAAAGAGTTTTACGGATTATTGTTCCCTAAGGGAAGTAAGTTAAAAGCTGATTTTGATAAGGCTATTAAAGAAGTCATGGAAAACGGTGAATATGCGAAAATCTACAAGAAGTGGTTTAAGGTAGATCCGGACCTTACCGAAGTCAAAGCACAACAAAAATAATCTTTAAAACTAGAATTGCGTAACTCTTACAAACTAGCAGTTACGCAATTTTTGTCTTAACAACATCACAGTTAAGCACAAGGTTTAAATAGGGGGATTCATGAATGGATATTCGTTGGGACATACTTGCTGAATATGCTCCATTTTTTGCAAAAGGAACATTGCTTACCATTGGCATCTCTATTGCCAGTATTTTAATAGGCACTTTCCTAGGACTATTTATTGGGCTGGGGAAAATGGTGCAGAATAAGTGGCTTGCTTTCCCGTTTAAGGCTTATATTACGTTTTTCCGGGGAACGCCATTATTAGTGCAGATTTTATTAGTTCACTTTGGACTTATTCCTCTCATTATAGGTGAAACAAATGGCATTATTGCTGGTATTACAGCTCTTTCGTTAAATTCAGCAGCCTATGTGGCAGAAATTTTCCGCGCCGGTATTCAATCAATTGATAAGGGCCAGATGGAAGCCGCCCGCTCGCTTGGGATGAATCATGTACAGGCAATGCGCTTCGTTATCCTGCCACAGGCTATTAAAAGGATGATTCCGCCGCTTGGAAACGAATTTATTGTCTTAATCAAGGATTCATCACTGGTAGCCATTATCGCTGTTAAAGAATTGATGTATTGGGGACAGGCAATGCAGGGGCAGTACTACCGTGCATGGGAACCATATATTACAGCGGCACTCATTTATTTGGTCTTAACTTTTTCACTCAGCTTATTGTTAAATCAACTTGAAAGAAGGTTGGCCACAGAATGATAGAAGTAAAGAGTTTGAAAAAAACATTTGGAACGAACGAGGTCCTGAAAGGAATTAACGTATCCGTAAAGCCTCAGGAGGTAGTAGTGGTCATTGGCCCGTCAGGATCTGGAAAATCCACCTTTCTGCGCTGTCTTAATCTGCTAGAAACGATTACAGACGGCCATGTTTGGATTGAAGGGACTGACATTACCGATAAAAAAACGGATATCAACGCGATCCGTACTGAAGTGGGTATGGTGTTTCAACAATTTAACCTGTTCCCGCATAAAACGGTCATTGAAAATATTATGCTGGCGCCACTTAAGGTAAGAAAAGTCCCAGCGGAAAAAGCCCGGGAAAAAGGCTTGGAACTTTTACGCAAAGTCGGGTTAGCGGAAAAGGCAGATGCCTATCCTGATTCGTTGTCAGGCGGGCAAAAGCAACGGGTCGCAATTGCGAGAGCACTGGCGATGGAACCGAAAATCATGTTGTTTGATGAGCCTACCTCTGCACTTGATCCGGAAATGGTTGGCGAGGTACTTGAAGTTATGAAGCAACTGGCCAAGGAAGGGATGACCATGGTGGTCGTGACCCACGAAATGGGCTTTGCCCGCGAGGTAGGTGACCGGGTGATTTTTATGGATGGTGGTTTTGTGGTCGAAGAAGGGGTACCGAAGGATATTTTTGAAAATCCTCAAGAAGAACGGACAAAGGCGTTTTTAAGTAAAGTCCTATAGAAAACGGAAGGAGGCGGATTATGCCTCCCTTTTCTTTAGCTATCGCTAGGCGCAAAAAGAAAAAACCTGTTAAAGCTCGAATACGTTTACAATTTGATCAGCTTTTATTCGATTTTGACATAGCTTAAATAATTGTGTTAAAAAGTCATCAACATCCGTTTCGGAAACCGGGAAGGGAATTTGAACTGAAGTGGAACCGAACATCTGTTTAAAATAAGCTTTTCGTGTATCATTTTTTCCGTCCCGCTTAAAAGGTTTATAGGTCCACATTATATGAGGAGTTCCGTCAACATCCTGAACCTGACGTAATTCTGCCAAGGTAGTAGACTTGTCATAAGCATATATGACTAAGTAATAGATCCCCTTGTGGTGCCAATCAATAAATAGAAGGTAACAGCCTGTTTCAGTACTTGGCTTATTTACCTTAAAGGCAGCTAAGGTGGTCTTCCCATTCGTCCATTGGTGGAACTTGGGTAATGTACTATTAACGGTTTCTAATTTCTTTATCTCATATTCAGTGGACCTTAAGTTTTCGATTTTTTTTGATAAAAATAATGCCTGCTCCCTTTCCATAATAGATTTCTCCTTTGGATTATTTGTCTTATTATACTTTTTAAGAAGGTAAATAAGGAAGGATGATCTAATTTTTATTTTTTAAAACAGAATGAAGGTATGTTGTTTGTCTCGAAAATGAAATACAACTGATATAATTTACATCAAAACATTTGGTAAAATCGGTAAAAAGGGACTTATAAGCCACATAACCTTCGAATAGTATGAGGAATAATAATGCCTCTTTACCATATATACAATAGAGTGTTGGCAATTGGGGGGATAGAAATGACGTTTGAAAAACAATTAAAGGACAAAACCTTTTATAAAATGTTCATTAATGAACATGAAGATGAACACCCCATTAAGGTGCTGGGGGAAGCATTTCAGGAGGAAGCCCGAAAGGATCTCCCGGATTTAACACGGATAAGGTATGCCCAAGGGGAAGTATATTTTCATCATAAGGACTATGAATCAGCTATTTTTAAATGGGAAAATATTATCAACGAGCTTGAACCGTGGGCCAGAAAAAATACCGCCGATGCCTATTATGAACTGGGCCTGTTGTCGGCGGCGGAAGATATATACACGGTGATTGAAACTGATAATTCTACATTGAATGCTGAGGTCGCGTTAAAGTTATTTGCTCTTTATATTGAACGCAGCAAAATTGATGCCGCTGTGGCGGTCATTAAAAGAACGGTGGCTGCTTATCCGGATTACCCAAATGTCACGAATGTGGCCCGCGCTTTTTTTGAAGAGCGGGAAGATTGGGATAATGCCATTGAACTAGCGGTAAACGAAGCAAAGCGGACAGAATCGCTTGAGTGGTTTGAAATTCTAAACACCTATGTGGAAAATGGAGTGACACGGGCGCTGTCACCTAGCTATTTTTCCCATGCCTTATTTAGTTTGTATGGCGTAAATAAGGAAAAATTTGAGCAGCTTGTTTCATCGTTATGGAACAGTTATATGAATGAAAATTCCTATCTGCTTTGGATTAAGGAAATCAATCAATTATTGTTGAATCTGGAGTTGGACCGCCAAGATCAATTGCGCGAGCTTTCGCGACTGCATAAAGATACGTATTTTCACTATATTGGCGGTAAGTACTACATTAAACAAATTGATGATTTTCTTCCGGACCTGCTGACAAACTGGGTGCGGCTAGCTGATGGCGGGAATGTTGTTGCTGCGGCAGCGGCTATTTTGTCCTGGAACGAACTATTTCCGGCAAGCCTCAGCGTCTCCATTGTGGAGGAGGCTGAACATTTAATCAGCAAGACAGAGTGTGACATGGATGAACTGGAAGAGTGCTTGTCGTTACTTGAAGCGATTATTAAATGGGCGGAAGTTAACGATATGGGGAAAAACAACCGTGTGAACTGGATTGTTGACCAGCTTGTTGACTTCGATACGCAGCATCTGTTTGTTACCGGACTCGTAGGCAGCGGAAAGTCTACCTTTATCAATACCATTTTCGGTGAGGACGTTCAGGACAGCCCGACTTCATCCGTTGTGATGTTTAAAAATGGCGGAGAAGTGGATATTACCGAAATAACTGACGGAGAGATTAAGACACTTTCCGGATTTACTGACTTCCAAGAGCGCATGGACCGTCTTCGTAATGCGCTTGAGTCCATCATTGAATTTAAGCAGCCAACTCCTTTTTTACAGGAGAATAGTTTGGCTATAATTGATACACCAGGGTTAAAAGGGAACCAAAATGACCGTTTTGAGGTGTTGAAGTATTTAAACCTTGCTGACTCTGTTTTGTTTGTGTTGGATGCGAATGCTCCGTTTACGGAAAAAGAGCGGGCAGTTGTGGCACAAATCCAAGGACTTGCCCCCGACCTGCCGATCCATTTTCTGTTGAGTAAGCTGGACACAATTGTAAATGAACAGGATGCCATTCAGGTTTATGAGGAAACGAAGCATGCGATTCATTCTTATTTGCCTGATGCCAAGCTGTTAGGCTTTTCTTCACAATATGACCGTGTACAGCAGTTAAGCGATCTACAGGTGTTTATCGACTCAATTCGTAATACAAGAAACATAGCAGATAAACGTCTTGCTAAACTGTTATATTTTATTCGCGCGACGATTGCAGGTCTTTTGCAAAAGCGGCTTGACGTTGAAAATCGCTTAATTGAAACGGTTCATTGGAACGAGGAAATGAATATGAAGTTAAGTGGTGCTGTCCATCAATTGAATGATGAGGTATCGCAGAAAACAAAGTCAATCACCAAGCTGTACCGCTCTGTAAAGGAATCGATTGAAGCGGATATTTTTGAAGCTATTCCCAAAATGCTGTCAGAGTGCTCGAACTTGATCAGGGAGGACAGTAATTTCAGTACCATTCATTTGGACCTCAATCATGAGATGAACAACCGCATTCAGGATTATCTGGAGCAGCAGGTAATGCCGAATTACTATACAAGGCTTCAGGAATGGATTAAGGGCTGTCGGGAGGAATTTGACCAAGGGCAGGAATTATTAATTGAGCTCGGTGCAGGTTTCAATCAAATGTATGGTGAAGAGAGGCTTAGCCTTGAGTGTGATTTTAAGGTGCTTGATGATTGGCGCCGCGATATCGACCGAATGACAAGCCGATTCGTGCTTGAGCCTGTCAATATTTTGCTGAAGCGGACTCCTTCGCAGTTCTTATTGAAAAGTGCGGGGAAGCTGTTCGGGGCCTTGTCGCAGAACAAAACGATGGTATATAACAAATACAAGTCCTTTGTGGAAAACGAGGATTATACAGAGGTTGCTGCACAGGTGTGCCGCCAGTTTTTCCAGCCGTTCGAGCTATTTGAAAAATCGTTGGAGAGGGATGTCTCTTGGTTTTTCAAGAGTCCACTAGGTGTCTTAAAATCTGCAGTGGAAGAAACGCGCGGAGAGGCGGCATCAAACCGCGAGATGCTGAACAAGTTGAACGCCAACCCGCAAATGTTCCGCGACCCGCTGACGCTGTTCGAGGTAAGGCTGCGCCAGTTCGAGTGGATGACAGTGGCCGGAAAAGGAATGCAGACGATATATTAATAGTTTTGTTGGAAGATGTCCAGTGGTGGGGGCATCTTCTTTTTTTAGTTGCTGGGGGATGAAGGACAAAATCAGGTTCCGGGAGTAGCGAAATGTCCTTGATAAGCCGGATTAAGGACAAAAACGGGTGCCGCCAGTAGTGAAATGTCCTTGATAAGCCGGATGAAGGACAAAATCAGATGTCGGGAGTAGTGAAATGTCCTTGATAAGCCGGATGAAGGACAAAATCAGGTGCAGGCAGTAGCGAAATGTCCATGATAAGCTGGATGAAGGACAAAATCAGATGTCGGGAGTAGTGAAATGTCCATGATAAGCCGGATGAAGGACAAAAACAGGTGCCGTCCGTAGCAAAATGTCCTTGAAAAGCGGGATTAAGGACAAAAACAGTTGTCAGTCGAATCAAAATGTCCTTCATATACCTAATAGTTGCAAAAGAAATTTGTCGCACAAAAATCGATTGTTTAAATCCCCCATCAATGTTAGCCTATTGTTAATATCTGTAAAAGGAGGCGAGAAACTCGTGATTAAAATAACGGGAACACAGACGCAGGAAGCAGCGCTTGAGCAAATCAAGGAGCTTTGTAATCAAGCATTTCTAAAAGATACCAAAATTAGTATTATGCCAGACTATCATGCTGGGAAAGGCTGCGTGATTGGCACGACCATTCAGTTAAAGGATAAAGTGGTCCCGAATCTGGTAGGCGTGGATGTCGGCTGCGGCGTTATGACTGTCAAACTTCAAGAAAAAAAGGTCGATTTTAATAAATTGGATAAAGTGATCAGGACGTACGTCCCTAGCGGACAGGAGATTCATACGGATGAGACCGTCGGTTTCGTTAACACGAGTTTTCCGTCCACGGAAGAATTTAAAGCAGCCCATATTCTGAGTCAGAATAAAAGCCTATATAGTGTTGGAACGCTTGGTGGCGGTAATCATTTCATTGAGGTTTCGACTGACTCTGAAGGATTCCACTATTTAACTATCCATACCGGAAGTCGCTATATAGGAGCAAAGATTGCACAATATTATCAAAAGCTGGCCATCTCTAAGCTCCGTAAGCATGATTTAAGCGAAATCATTGAAAAACTAAAGACTGAGGGGCGCCAAAGGGAAATTCAAGCTATGATTCAAAACTACAAAGAAAAAAATCCCATCATTCCGGATGATTTAGCCTATTTGGAAGGCGAGGATTTTAATGACTATATTCATGACATGAAACTGGCTCAGGCATTCGCAAAAGCCAACCGTGAAGAAATCGCCAGAGCGATTACTGAAAATATGGGATTCGAAGAAGCGGATCGTTTCGATACAATACACAACTATATCGATACCGATAACCTGATTTTGCGTAAGGGCGCAGTATCTGCACAAAAAGGGGAGCGGCTGATTATTCCTATCAATATGAGGGACGGGTCAATTTTAGCAGTCGGTAAGGGTAACGACGAGTGGAATTACTCGGCACCGCATGGAGCGGGCCGTGTCTTGAGCCGGACCCAGGCCATGAGGACCTTAAGGATGGATGATTTCCACAACACAATGAAGGGCATATGGACGACATCGGTGTCTGAAGAAACCCTCGATGAAGCGCCAATGGCCTACAAGCCAATCAATGAAATTCTTGAAAAAGTGGAAGAAACCGTAGAGATTGCAAGCTTTATTAAACCGGTATATAACTTTAAGGCGAGTGAAAAATACACTCCAGGAAGATATAAAAAATCATAGTAGAGAGGCAAATGTGGTCTCTCTTTTTTAACAGAAACGAAAGAGACTATCTCGTAATGGTTGAGATAGTCTCTGTTCTTTTTCAAATCAATACCCTTTTGCATAATCAACAAGATTAATAGAAGGGCCTTCACCTGAAAGGTAGCTTTTTAAATTGGGTATCAAGATATTTTCGACGACACGATCATTATAATGCTCAGTGGAACCGGAGGTGTGTGGAGTGATAATGACATTTTCCATTTCCCAAAGCGGACTGTCCTGGCTTAATGGCTCTTTTTCGAAAACATCTAGACCTGCTCCGGCAATCTCACCATCCTGCAAGGCTTTGACGATTTCTTCTTCAACCACGATTTCACCACGGCCGATATTGATAAAGAAGGCCTCAGGTTTCATGAGTTTGAACTGTTCGGCGCCGATTATGCGGCATGTTTCTTTCGTCAGCGGCAAGGTGACTACCACATAATCGCACTGCGGTAAAAGTGCGTCCAATTGATCGGTAGTGTACATCTCATCGACAAACTCAGCCGGCTGGCCCGAATGCCGTACACCGAGAACCTTCATTCCAAAGGCTTTGGCGATTTTGGCGGTTTCTTTTCCGATTGTTCCGACCCCGATAATGCCAATTGTTTTTCCATGGATTTCGAGCTTCATATTAGCATGATGCCAGGTTTTGGCTTGCTGGTTTCGTACATATGTATGGATTTTTCGGGTTAGACCAAGCAGTAATGCGAAAATTGTTTCAGAAATAGGGTAGGCATGCACGCCGCTTGCACCTGTTAAAAGAATATTATGGGCTTCCAGCTTTTCAAGCGGCAAGGTATTGACACCGGCACTCCAACTTTGGAGCCACTTCAGTTTTGAATCAGGAGCAAGGCAATATTCATCAAGGCCTTTTTTCCACCCGGCAATAATTTCAGCATCCTTGGCATGTGCTTGCCAGATTTCTTTCTCCTTGCTGGCGATTAATTCCCAATCAGGAACAACCATTTTAATTTGGTCGAACAGATTCTGTTCAAGGTTATGAGTAATTACTAATTTTCTCTTATCCATGTTACGAATACCTCCAGTCATATAATTCTTATTAAATTTATGATATCAGCTTTTGGGTTGAGATGGTAAATTTATCATAAATAAATGCCAGCCTGCTACGAAGCAAACTGGCATTTTACAGTTTAAAAAGATTCTCTTTTTCTTCTACGCTGTAGTTTTAAAGCTATTAATCCGGATCCAATTAGAGCAAGTCCCATAGCCATGTAGTTATAAATAGGTGTGGCCGTTTTAGGTAATTTATGTCCTGCTGTGGCAGCGACAGTCGAAACAGGCGGTGTTGTTGAACTTACAGGCGTGATTGTCGTTGTATCTCCTTGCGGTGCTGGATTTTGATTTGATGTGCCATTTTGGTTAGGTGTTGGTGCTGGATTTGAAGTATCCGTTCCACCCGGACCTGGATTTGGGTTTTCCTTGCTTGGCTCTTCTTTTGTAATGTTTTTAATCTCAATGGTTGCAACTGCTTCTCTGTCGCATTCATCTTTTACATAAACTGTATAGATGCCATTTCCTGTTACTTGGAAGGCTGAGTCTTTTATTTCGGTCCCAGCTGCTTGGAAATCCTGAACCGATTTTGTACCTGGTAGCCATTTCATGGCTTGTGCATTTTCGGCGTTGGTTTGAACCTTAATGGTAACTGGTTCTTTTGTAGAGTCTACAGTGGATGGAGTTAATTGCACAGTTAGCACTTTTTCAGGAAAGAGAGGTGCTAATATCCGGTCTGCTAATTTTGCAAGCGCTTGATGTCCAGCTTCAGTTGGGTGAACCCCAATTCCTAATTCTGGTATCACTTCACCATTAATAATATATTGTTCTTGTTTTCCGTCAAAGGCTTTAAATGCATCTGCTAAATAAACCCCGTTTTGCGGCTGGGCAGCTGGATTGATTAAGTTACTGTTAATCATCGTTATAAACTGATTGCCAAATTGATGTAAAAGAGCTAGCTTTTCATTATTTGGGATTGGATTATAAAGATTGTAAAGAATAATTGGGGCAGAACCATTAAGGGATCTTACTTTCCCGATAATACTGTTTAAATTTACACCTAATTGTTGCACAGCGGTACCTGCATTTGCTGCCATGGCTGCTAGTTGTTCCTCAGTCAAGGAGCCAATATCCTGATTAGATAGGATTGTAGTCAACCCTGTTGCCTGCAAAAGATCATTGCCGCCTATGTACAATGTGATGACATCCGCATTTGCGACTTTAGTAGAAATAGTAGCATTGTTTAAACTGCTTAACAATTGTCCAGAGGTCTGGCCTGAAACTCCAAGATTAGTTACGTTGTTTTCTTTAGCGCCTAATTTAGTAATTAAACTAGGGAAAGGTTTTTCGTTCGGATTAAGACTAGTCCCGAATGTAATAGAATCTCCCAACGCTACTATACTGCAATGACATTTGCTCTCATCATTGTTCGCAAAAACAAATGACGAAAAGAAGGTGCTCAGCACGAGCATGAGAATGAAAAGAACAGAAATTCGTTTTAGCTTCACTTTAATACCCTCCAACGTTTTTTATATCGAACAACTATATTATAATTGTCATATTTTCACTAACTCAACAAATACAATTCTTCAAATCCTTCCAAAAAGTTCATTATTTCGAACTTTTTTATGTTAATTGTCAATTTGTGGCATTAAATGACATAATCCATTAGTTTTCATAGAGATAATATTTGGAATTTATTGTTTTATCCCAATTGCCAATTTGGTATAATTTTAAACAATAGTTAGGAAGATTCAAAAGAGTAGTAGTTTTTGTTAAAATTCTTCAAAGCCTTATTTACAAATAATTCACAAAAAAGAAAGCGTTTTCCCGCAACGAAGGAGAGGTTAAGAGAAATGAAACACCCTTATTTAAACGAAGATCATGAAATTTTTCGCCAGTCTTTAAGAAAGTTTTTAGAAAAGGAAGCATATCCCTTTTATGAGCAATGGGAGGAAAATCGACTCATTCCCCGTTCTTTTTGGACGAAGATGGGTGAGCAAGGCTTCCTTTGTCCAGACATCGATGAACAATATGGCGGCAGCGGGGTTGATTGGGGCTTTTCGGTTGTCATTAATGAAGAGCTTGAACGAGTCGGAACTGGAACGATTGGAATTGGACTTCATAGTGACATAGTCGTTCCTTACATAACCGCTTATGGAACAGAGGAACAAAAGCAGCGCTGGCTGCCGAAGTGCGTCACCGGTGAAATCATTACTGCGATTGCGATGACAGAGCCAGGGACAGGTTCTGACCTTGCCAATATTAAAACCACTGCTAAGCTTGACGGGGACCATTATATTGTCAATGGACAAAAAACTTTTATCACCAACGGCATTCAATCGGACCTCATTGTGGTGGCGGTGAAGACCGATTTGCAGGCAGTTCCAAAGCATAAGGGCGTCAGCCTGCTGGTCATTGAGCGTGACGCTCCTGGATTTTCTCGAGGCCGCAAGCTGAACAAGGTTGGTCTCCATTCCCAGGATACGGCAGAGTTAATTTTTGAAGATTGCCGTGTGCCAAAGGAAAACCTTCTAGGAGAAGAGGGAAAAGGCTTTCTATATTTGATGGAAAAACTTCAGCAGGAACGCCTGCTAGTGGCAATTGGAGCGCAAACAGCAGCCGAAGTGATGCTGCAAAAGACGATTGAATATGTAAAAAGCCGTGAAGCGTTCGGCAAACCAATCAGCCAGTTCCAAAATACGCAATTCAAAATTGTCGAAATGGCCACCGAAATTGAAATGGGCAGAGCCTTTTTGGACCAGTTGATTGCCGAGCATATGGAAGGGAAAAACGTTGTGACCAAGGTGTCCATGGCAAAATGGAAGCTGACCGATATTGCCAAGAAGGTTGCATCCGAATGTATGCAGCTACATGGCGGCTACGGCTACATGGAAGAATACGAGATTGCCAGACGCTTCCGGGATATTCAAGTTGGAGCTATTTATGCGGGGACCAATGAAATTATGAAAACCATAATTGCGAAAAATTTAGGATTATAAAAAACCACATGATAATGATGGCAATTGGCCGCTGGCCGATTGCCTCCTTATAAATCCAAATAAAATGGAGGCGAGTAAATGAGCAATACAACCATCGGTAAAATCTTTGATTTAACGGTTCAAAAATACCCCAACAAGGAAGCCCTCTACGATGTGCGCAAAAATGTCCGCTACACCTTTAAAGAATGGAACGAGCAGGTCCATCGTCTAGCCAATGCCCTTATCAAGGAAGGTGTGAAAAAAGGCGACCGCGTCTCTACCTTTATGTTCAATACCGAGGAATTGGGAACGGCCTTTTTTGCCTGTGCAAAAATTGGGGCCATCTTTAACCCAATCAATTTCCGCCTCATGTCGGAAGAAGTGGAGTTTATTTTATCCGACGCTGCCCCCAAAGTGGTAATTTTTGAAAAAGATTTGGAGCCGGTCATTACGGCAGTTGCCAACCGTTTTGATAAAATTTCATTTTGGTTTATTGATAATGAGGCTCCCGCTTATGCCGCCAGTTATCAAGAAAAACTCGCCTCCTCCATCGTAGAAACCATCCAAACCGAAGTCAATGAAAATGATACTTACGCCTTTATTTATACAAGCGGAACAACGGGCAGACCTAAAGGTGTCATGCACAGCCACCGCAACATGGTCGACCAAAGCATGCTTTGTATTGCCTCCCAAAAGCTTGAAAAAGAGGACGCCGGCCTTGTCACAGCTCCGATGTTCCACTGTGCCGAGCTGCATTGTGCCTTCCTCCCAAGAGTGCAAATAGGAGCAAAAAATGTCATCCTGCATCAGTTTAATCCAAAAATCATTCTTTCCTTAATCGAGAAAGAAAAAATCACAAAGTTCTTTGCCGCCCCAACCATGTGGAATATGCTCCTGCAGGAAGATCTAAGTAAATACAATACAGAAAGCCTAAAGCTTGGCTTGTATGGTGCGGCGCCAATGGCACCATCGCTCGTCCATGCGCTCCATGACCGCCTTGGCATCTCCTTGATTCAAGCCTACGGGATGACTGAAATGGGGCCGGCGATTACCTTCCTATCGGAGAAAGACCAGCTTAGAAAGGCAGGCTCTGCCGGGCAGGCTGGACTAAACCATGAAATTCGGGTTGTAAAGACCCGGGAGGATGGGCCTTCTGAGCCGGATGATGTGTGCCTGCCGGGAGAAGCGGGAGAAATTATTGTAAGAGGGCCAAGTATGATGCTCGGCTATTACAATCGGGAAGAGGCCACGGAAAAGGCAATGTATAAAGGCTGGTATCACTCAGGTGATATTGGCTACATGGATGAAGAGGGCTACCTCTTTGTCAATGACCGGGTCGATGACATGATCATCAGTGGCGGCGAAAACATTTACCCGCGTGAAGTGGAAGATGTCCTGCATGCTCATGAGGGTGTTCTGGATGTCGCTGTTATCGGCCAGCCTGATGACCGCTGGGGAGAAACCGTCACGGCTTTCGTCGTGAAAAAGGATCCGAAGATTACGGAACAGGATCTTGACGAATATTGTAAAAACAGCAATAGCCTAGCAAACTATAAACGTCCGCGCAAATACATTTTCTGTGAAGCACTGCCGCGAAACGCCAGCGGAAAAATCCAGAAATTCGTTCTGCGCAAACAATTAGAGGAGCTTTTCAGCCCGGGTTCAACAAATCAGTGATAGTTTGAGTAATGCTGTACCAAAGGAATTTGCAATTTACCTTAAGTAAAATAGTAAAGACTGCCGCGTTTGTACGGCAGTCTGTTTTTATAATAGTAAAGCTTATTAAAAACACAAACTAACTTGCTTTTCTCGGAATCTCTGAATGATTTGCAAAGTTACTTTGAATTTGGTCATCTAAAATAGATAATTCATATTGTTCTCTTTCTCTAAGTCCGTCCATAATAACGGATGTTGTATAATAAAAAAGAATAAATGAAGCAATTGTAACCAACCAGGCGACTGCCATTCTTAATTCCCCCTTTTAATAACTTAATTAAATTGTAAATAATACTTACTTTGTTTTGTGTGACGTATATCACATAAAATAGGGGTGAAATTTGAACATTTTTAAAACATTTTTATCGGTTGTGAAAGCCCTCTTTTTGTTTCATAATTGTGATAAGATTTTGAAATTTTTTTAAGGGATGAGTGACTTGGAGTCTACTAACTTAGTAAACGTAACAAGGGGTAATTTAATTGAAAGCGTTCATCATGGACATATTGCAGTGGTGGATGCCAAGGGGAATTTACTTTATTATGCAGGCAATCCTGAAGCAGTGGTTTTCGCCCGTTCTTCGATGAAACCGATTCAGGCCATTCCTGTAGTGGAAACGGGGGCAGCTGATCATTATGGATTCAGCGATGCCGATCTTTCGTTATGCTGTGCTTCGCACAATGGGGAGAAAATGCATACAGACAGGGTTCTAGCCATTCTTGCTAGGGCAGGCCTTGAAGACATTTGCTTGAAATGTGGAACCCATCCACCGCGATGGGAAGAGAGATATAAAGAGCTAATCCGTGAAGGTAAAGAGATTACTCCTTTATATAACAATTGTTCCGGAAAGCATACCGGGATGCTCGTGACTGCCAAACATTTAGGAGAAACACTGGAAAACTATTACGAGCTGAATCATCCCGTTCAACAGCGGATTCTTGCCGCTGTCAGTGAGATGACAGATTATCCGATAGAAAAAATAGAAATAGGGATCGACGGATGCGGCGTACCGGTTCATGGCCTGCCTCTTGAAAAAATTGCTTATGGATATGCCCGCTTGGCACAGCCGGATGCCCTGCCCGAAAATCGCCGTAATGCCGTTAGACGAGTGGCGAAGGCAATGATAACAGCCCCGGAAATGGTTGGCGGAACAGCCCGTTTTTGTTCTGATTTTATGAAGGTAGGAAAAGGCAGATTCATTGGCAAGGTTGGGGCGGAGGCTGTCTATTGTATAGGTGATCTTGAAACAGGGCTGGGGATTGCCATCAAGGTTGAAGACGGCAATAGCCGTGCCGTCTTTCCTGCGGCAGTCGAAGTGTTGAAACAGCTGAATTTATTAACTGCGGAGCAAATCGAAGAACTTGCTGGGTATTACCGCCCAAAATTACGAAATGCTCGCAATGAGGTAATTGGTGAATTGATAGCGGATTTTAAATTGCAGTTTGCTTCGTCCAGTCAGGTTTAATCTATTTATTTTGGGTCGTGGTGTTATGAAAGATTCATAACACCCGACCGAAGAAAGAAATCAATTCTCCTGTCGTTATGAAGACTCACCAAACCATAAATATTCAATTTTTCATATCTATTTAGAAAGTAGTATAATAGAGGAGATTAAATCTATCTTCAAAGTAAAAGGAGGACTTCCCTTGTTTGAACAAGCACTTCCCCTGCTGCAATCCCACTTTGGCTACAGCTCCTTCCGCACCGGCCAAGAGCAGGCCATTCAATCCGTCATAACAGGAAATAACACTATATGCGTCATGCCGACTGGCGGCGGAAAATCGATTTGCTACCAGATTCCTGCTCTCATTCTCCCGGGCACCACCATTGTTGTCTCTCCGCTGATCTCATTAATGAAGGATCAAGTCGATGCCCTTATTCAGGTAGGAATTCCAGCCACTTTTATCAACAGCTCGCTTAGTTTCCAGGAGGCCTATGAACGAATCCAAGCGGCAAAGCAAGGAGAATACAAATTATTGTACATAGCACCCGAACGGTTGGAATCGCCGGAATTCCTAAACGACCTTAGACAAATGGAAATCCCATTAATCGCAGTGGACGAAGCGCACTGTATTTCACAGTGGGGCCATGATTTTCGTCCAAGCTATCGGCATATCCAAAAAATGATTCAAATGCTGCCGCAAAGGCCAAGCGTCATTGCCTTAACCGCAACGGCAACACCCAGGGTGCGGGAAGATATTTGCAGCCTGCTGGAAATAGATGAACGAAACACCATCATCACAGGCTTTGAACGTGAAAATCTCTCATTCTCTGTCATTAAAGGACAGGATCGTCTTAAATATCTGTTGGATTATCTGAAAAAGAATGACAAAGAGGCAGGCATTATTTATGCTGCGACACGGAAAAATGTCGATATTCTTTACGAACGGCTCCGAAAGGAAAATATCAATGTCGCCCGCTATCATGCCGGAATGGGGGATGTGGAACGCGCCCGCGAACAAGAACGGTTCCTAACCGACCAAGCTTCTGTCATGGTAGCGACATCTGCATTTGGAATGGGAATCGACAAATCCAATATCCGCTATTGTATTCACCTGCAGCTTCCAAAAAACATGGAAAGCTATTATCAGGAAGCGGGCCGTGCGGGCCGTGACGGACTCGCCAGCGAATGTATCGTGCTTTACTCTCCGCAGGATGTGCAAATTCAGCGTTTCCTGATTGACCAATCCAGCGACAGGACTAGAATGACTCAAGAACTTGAAAAGCTCCAGCAGATGGTCGATTATTGCCATACAGAAAGCTGCCTGCAGGAATTTATTTTGCATTATTTTGGTGAATCGGAAACGGAGCCGTGCGGCAGATGCGGGAATTGCACCGATGAAAGGACAAGCATTGATGTAACAAAAGAAGCACAAATGGTATTGTCCTGTGTCATTCGAATGGGACAGCGCTTCGGTAAAAATATCACTGCACAAGTATTAACAGGTTCAAAAAATAAAAAAGTCACCGAAATGGGTTTCGAAAGATTATCAACGTACGGAATTATGAAGGACAAAAGTGCAAAGGATGTCAGTGATTTTATCGAATTCTTGATTTCACAGGACTTGCTAGCGATTGAGCAAGGTACCTTTCCAACCATTTATGTATCACCAAAGGGAAAAGAAGTTTTACTCGGAAATCAGCAGGTTCATCGCAGGGAAACTGTCCAGGTGAAACAAGTATCTAAGAATGACCCATTATTTGAAGAATTAAGGGAAGCCCGCAAACGGATTGCCGAGGCCGAAAAAGTCCCTCCGTTTGTGATTTTCTCAGATGCAACGCTCAAGGATATGTGTGCTAAGCTGCCGAAAGCAAGTGAAGAAATGTTAAATGTGAGCGGGGTAGGGGAACACAAGCTTCAAAAATATGGATTGGAGTTTATCCAAGTGATTCGAGCGTTTTTAGAGGAAAACCCAAACTACCAAAGCGAATTGGAACCTGAACCGGTCGCGGCAAAGAAGCCGGCCAAAAAAGCGGTGACAGATTCGCACTTAGAGACATTGAACCTGCATCAAAGCCAATTATCCATTCAGGAAATAGCCGAACAGCGCGAGTTGGCAGTAAGCACTGTCGAAAATCATTTGCTGCAGTGTGCCCAGCAGGGACTTGCTGTTGATTTTACAAGGCTGATTCCAGGCGAGTATATTCCGCTTTTAGAAAAAGCAGTGGAACAAGCTGGCCGAGACCGCCTAAAACCTATTAAAGATTTGCTTCCGGAAGAAGTGAGTTATTTTATGATTAAAGTATATGTGTATTTTTTAAGCAAAAAGAAATAAAAACATGGCTGTACAAGGCGCTAATGTCAAGTACAGCCTTTTTTGAAAGACGAGAATATAAATTTCTGAAAATTCAAAGAGTTTGTCGATATTCCTATAAATTTGTTCTATTTCCCCGGCAATTTGTCGATAAACGGATGAAGCAGATTGAAAAACATCCATCTGAATATTAACGTAATGGTGTTCATAAGCTTTTGTGTACCATCAAATCCACAAAGTCGGCTATAATAATTAAGTTTGTTAGATTCGATTTAAAGGAGCAAATCATGAAAACGATGAAAAAAATTTCCCCTCAATATGATCCTTGGGAAGCCTATCTGGATATTGAGGAGTACGGAAAGCCCCAGTTGACAAATATTGAATTCACCACCACAACACTTTGCAATATGCGCTGCGAGCATTGTGCGGTCGGCTATACCTTGCAGACAAAGGACCCGGAGGCTCTTCCGCTCGAACTGCTATTACAAAGGCTGGAGGAAATCCCGACACTAAGAGCCCTTAGCATCACCGGCGGCGAACCGATGCTTTCCCTTTCCTCAATCAAAAATTATGTCGTTCCCATTTTAAAATACGCACATGAACGCGGAGTGCGGACGCAAATCAATTCCAATTTAACAATGGACCTCGACCGCTATGAATTAATTATTCCTTATTTGGACGTCCTACATATTTCGCATAACTGGGGAACTATAGACGATTTTGTTGAGGGCGGTTTTGCCCGGATGGAAAAAAAGCCTGATCACCAGCAGCGGGCTAAATATTTTGAAAGAATAATAGAGAACAGCCGCGAGCTTGTCAAAGCAGGTGTGATGGTATCCGCTGAAACAATGTTAAACAAACGGACGCTGCCGCATCTTGAAAAAATTCACCGGCAAATTGTCGATGAGATGCTGTGCCAAAGGCACGAGGTGCATCCGATGTATCCGAGTGACTTCGCTAGCAATTTGGAAGTGCTGACGCTCGCCGAAATACGAGAGGCGATCCATCATTTGCTGGACATTAGGGATGATCATACGTGGATGCTGTTTGGCACGCTGCCATTTTACCCGTGCAGCAATAAAGAGGAGGATCTTAACCTATTAAAACGGCTCTATTCCAGCAAAAATGTTACCGTTCGAAACGATCCGGACGGCCGCTCCCGTCTAAATGTCAACATCTTCAACGGAGAAATTATCGTAACTGATTTTGGTGATGCTCCTTCGCTCGGAAACATTCAAACGACGAAACTTCAAGATGCGTATCAGACATGGCAAACCTCGAACTTAGCAAAAGAACTGAGCTGCCACTGTCCATCCGTAAGGTGTCTTGGCCCAAATATTCTTGTCAAAAACAGCTACTATCAGGAAATTGATTTTTCAAAACGGCAGACCAATATTTAAAAGCAGGATGACAGAGTATCCTGCTTTTTTATCTTACTATTTAGTAAAAATTCCCTTATACTAGAATTATAGTTTTATACATAGGAGGTTTGTAGCATGAGGATTTTAGTCGTTGGTGCAGGGGCAGTTGGAGGATATTTTGGCGGACGCTTGCAGGAAAAAGGCGTTGATGTCACTTTTTTAGTAAGGGAAGGAAGAAAAAAGCAGCTTGACCAAACAGGGCTTGTTATTGATAGTGTTCACGGCAGCGTCACACTGACACCAAAACTGATTTTGTCAGGAGAAGAAGCGGATGCGTTTGACTTAATCCTGCTCTCGACGAAAGCCTATCACCTGCAAGGTGCAATTGATAGCTTCCGGCAATATGTAAATGAAAAGACAGCCATTCTTCCATTATTAAACGGAATCTCTCATATTGAACAATTAGCAGCAGAGTTCGGCCAAGAGCGGATCATTGGCGGCCTGTGCTTTATTGAAACTACCCTAGACCAAGAGGGAAGAATCATCCAAACAAGCCCAAGACACGATATTGTCTTTGGTGAATTAACCGGTGAAAAGACTGAAAGAATCTTCAAAATTGAAGAAGCCTTCATTGGCACTAGGTCTGGCTATCGACTAAGCGACAACATTAATCAGGATTTATGGAACAAGTATTTGTTTATTTCGACGATGTCTGGAATTACGACTCTGATGAGGGCGCCGATTGGACCAATCAGGGAAATGCCAAGCGGCCGGGCAACGATCGAAAAACTGTCACAAGAAATCATTTCCGTCATGAACAAAGTTGGTGCACCTCTGCCTGAAGATATAGCAGCACTTCAACTGAATCAAATTGATAGCTTGGGCTATGCTATGAAATCCTCGATGCAGCGGGATATGGAGAAACAGCTTTCTGTCGAAGCGGACCATCTGCATGGGTATTTATTAACGATCGCCCGTAAAGAACAAATTCCAGTTCCGGTTTTAGAAGCTGTTTATGCCAATTTAAAAGTGTATGAACTGCAACTGCAGCAAGGCAAATAAATAATAAAAAGGGTGAGCGCAAAGTTGCTCACCCTCTATGCTGTGTGCTTTGCCAGCTTTGGATGCTTATGCATAGATACCAACAAAATTACACCGCTAATAATTAATAACACGCTAGTACTGATAAATACAGCCGAAAAACCAAGATATCCGGAAATAAAGCCGCCGAGCATTGGGCCAATGATGTTTCCAAGAAACCTCAGACTGTTGTTATAGCCAAGAACCTCACCTTGCATGGCAAGAGGTGCCTCCTGGCGGATATAAGCAATTCGCACCGGAATAATTCCCCCGATGGCAACCCCGAGAACAAACCGAATGATGACCAACTGCCAAAGATTTGTAACCGCGGCTCCAGGTAAGTAAATAATTCCAGCTAGGAAAAGAAGAATCACCAAAACCTTAATATAACCGTGCCGGTCAGCAATATTTCCCCATCTTCTGGACATCAATAAATTCCCTAAACCAGCAGCGGAAAAAGCAATCCCTGAATAAAAGGCAATATTTTTAGGGCCATGCAGCTCGCCGACAAATAATGATAGGATTGGCTGGATACTAAAATGGGCGATTTGGACAAGGGCTGAGATGAGCAGAACAGTCAGCATGACCGGATTACGGATAATATGCTGGACAACTTCTTTGCTTGAATAGTGGGACTTCACTCCCTTTTTTATTTCCATTCGTACTTCTTTTACTGCCAGCACAAGCAGGGCGGAAAGGAAAATCGTGACGGAGGTCCACTTAAAGGTGTCTGCATAGCCAAAGGTGTCAGCAAGAACCCCGCCAAGCATCGGGCCTAATAAGGAACCCGTAATACTTCCTGTTTGCAGGGTGCCGAGGACACGGCCGGCAATTTCCTTCGGCGTTTGTGTGGAGATAAGTGCCTGTGACATCGGAATAAATCCTGAGAAGAAGCCCATAAAAAATCGGAGCATGAAAAGCTGCCAAACCGATTGCGCAAACCCAATTAACAGGATTGAAAAAGCCATTCCCATCCCGGAAATGATCAGGATTTTTCTTCTGCCATAACGGTCGCCTATCCTGCCCCAAATCGGCGAAAAGAGGAAAGCGGACACAAATGTAATACCAAATGTTAAGCCTGACCAATGCTGGACGTATTTCTCTGAAAAATCACCCAGTGACTCGATGTACAGGGAGATAAACGGCAGAACCATTGTCATGCTTCCAGCTACAAAAAAGTTGGCAAACCACATGATGGCCAAATTCCGTTTTGCCTGGTCCTGTTGTTTCAAGTTAGATAACACTTCTTTCTGTATTTATTTCGATTCTCTAAATATTATTTTACCGAAATTTCAGAAAAATTTAAATAGGAAATTTCATTCACATTTATGTTTTGAAGGATTAGCTATTTGTATAAGCTTGTAATCGTTGAAGAACAATAAGGAGAAATTTAGCAAATAGGCATGAATTGGTTTCAAATCATTTATCAGCTTTTTTACGTCAAAGAAAGGTGGCAGTTATAATGGATGCATATTTGTTACTCCTCACACTGCTGGCAATCATCATTGTCATTTTAGGAGTTTCTTGGTTCAAGTGGCATGCATTTATTAGTTTAATGGTCGCAGCACTATTCTTGGCGATTTTTTCCGGAATGGGCTGGGACAAGATTGTCGGTTCCTATGAAACAGGGGTCGGCGCAGTCTTAGGACACTTAGTCGGCATTTTGGCACTAGGTACGATTTTAGGTAAAATGCTCGCTGAATCAGGGGCAGGATTGCAAATTGCCAATTTCTTTATTAGGGCATTTGGCGAAAAGAAGCTGCCATGGGCGATGTTTTTCTCAGGCTTTATAATCGGTATTCCCGTATTTTTTGAAGTGGGAATTTTAATTCTGTTACCGCTGGTTATTTCCATCCAAAAAGCATCTAAACAAAATATTTTATTGGTTGGTCTGCCGGCTATTGCTGGTTTGTCAATCACACACGGTCTTGTCCCGCCGCATCCCGGGGCGATTGCGGCAATCGGAATTTATGGGGCTAATCTTGGAAAAGTATTGCTGTACTCTTTAATTATTGCGATTCCTACAGGTATAATTGGTGGGCCGTTATTTGCATGGATGATTAACAAACGGGTTATCCCGACCGGCGAACCGACGTTGGTGAAAATTGACGATCAAGCCGATAAAAAGTCGGTACCAAGTGTTGGTGTTTCCTTCCTATCGATCTTAATGCCAGTCATATTAATGATATTAGGAACAGCGTCACCATATCTGCATCTTTCAGCTGGTGCGCAAAAAGTGTTGACCTTTATCGGCAGCCCAGTCATTGCTCTGTTAATTTCTTGTTTCTTAGCTTTTTATTTCCTTGGCTTCCGTCATGGAATGGATAGGAACTTAATTAAGAAACTTGTGGAAGAATGTATTATACCAGTCGGTTCAATTATTTTAATCATTGGTGCAGGCGGCGGTTTTAAACAAATTCTTATTGATAGCGGCGTGGCGAAAGTAATTGCCAGCATGTCTCAGGATTTGAATATATCACCACTCGTACTGGCGTTCTTGATTGCAGGGTTAATCCGAATTGCAACAGGCTCTGCAACAGTGGCATTAACGACTGCTGCCGGAATCGTCGCTCCCATTGTGGCCGGAATGTCCGGAGTCAATTTAGAATTGCTGGTTATTGCAACAGGCGCAGGCTCGTTAATGTTCTCACACGTTAATGACGCCGGGTTCTGGATGGTTAAAGAATACTTGGGACTGACTCTTGAAGAAACCTTTAAAACGTGGACGGTACTCGAAACCATTCTGTCCTTTGTCGCCTTCATTGGAGCACTTATAGTGAATATGTTTGCTTAAGTAAAAAAGCAGAGGATGCCTTAAAAAGGCATCCTCTTTTAGATTTACATTCGTGTATTAGAAATGGCTTCTCTAACTTTATCAAGCGAGTTTTTGGCCTTGTCCTTATTGCGGATCATCATGTTGACATAAAGAGCGTCTATCAAGCTTAATTGGCCGATTCTTGAAGACAGTGCTTCGGAGCGGTATTCGGTCTCTTCAGAGCTTGTAAAAAGAGCAACATCCACGTTTTGTCCAATTGGTGATTTTGGATAGCTTGTAATACCGATTGTTTTGGCGCCATTTTTTTGCGCTGTTCTTAAAATATTGATGGTATCTTTGTTTGTTCCCGAATGAGAAATCACCACAGCCACATCTTTTTCGCCAAGCTGGGAAGCCGACATAAGCTGGAAATGGGAATCGATAAAGGAAAATGCTTTGATCCCTGTCCGGACAAACTTGTGGAAAGCATCCATGGCGATTACATTTGAGCCGCCCGTTCCATAGAACTCAACCCGGTCCGCCTGCAATAATAAATCAACTGCCTTTTGAACAGAAGGCCCATCGAGAATCTGCAAGGTGTTTTCCAATGCTCTAATATTTGATTGAAAAATTTTTACGGCAACCGTCTTCTCCGTATCATCTTCCTTAATTTCTTCATGAATCTGTTGAATAGGTTCAAATATTTCAGAAGCGAGGGCAATTTTCATTGCCTGGTACCCCTTGAAACCAATCCTTTTGCAAAACCGAAAAACAGTGGCATCGGCGACATTCAAATCCTCTGCCACTTCGTTTATGGTGTTATGAATGATTTTTTCGGGACTGTCCAAGATGTAGTCAGCAATCTTTTTTTCTTTTTCACTAAGTCTTGCGTAATAAGAACGAATTTTTCCTAGACAGTTTTGCGGCATTGGTGATTACCTCACCCATTTTTGCTGGAAGCTGCTGATGGCTCCGTATTCTTCGCTTAATAACCGTGATAGGCGGATATAAATCGGGATTAGGTCCTCATAAATGGCCACATTTTCCTCAATTGGCTGGTGGGCATGGGTGGAACCGACCAATTCTGACATAATCGAGAAATCTTCAATTTCCCCAAGTGCATACATACCAAGGACAACAGCACCTAGGCAGGAACTTTCAAAGCTTTCCGGTACAACAACTTCTTGGTTGAAAATATCCGCCATCATTTGTCTCCACAATGCTGACCGGGCAAACCCTCCTGTTGCCTGGATTTTCTGCGGTACGCCAATCATTTCCTGAAGGGCGAGCATAACGGTATATAAATTTAGAATGACACCTTCAAGGACAGAACGAATCATATGCTCTTTTTTGTGATGAAGGCCAAGTCCAAAAAATGAACCGCGGGCATTGGCATTCCATAAAGGGGCACGTTCACCCGCCAAATACGGATGGAAAATGAGCCCCTCTGCACCAGGTGTGACCTTGTCGGCAATTTTTGTTAAAACATCGTAAGGGTCGATGCCAAGTCGTTTTGCTGTTTCAACCTCCGACCAGGCAAGCTGATCGCGAACCCAGCGGAAGGTCATCCCGCCGTTATTGACTGGACCGCCGACAACCCAATGATTTTCAGTTAACGCATAACAGAAAATTCTCCCTTTTGGATCAGTCACTGGCTTGTCCGTTACAGTCCGAATCGCGCCGCTGGTGCCGATCGTGACAGCCATTACTCCTGGGTCAATGGCGTTGACGCCGAGATTGGAAAGAACACCGTCACTTGCTCCGACTACAAATGGAGTGTTCCCTGATATTCCAAGCTCCTCAACATATTCATTTTTTAAGCCGGTTAAATAAAACTTTGTTGAAACTGGTTCAGGCAATTGTTCAGTGGTAATACCGGCAACACTTAGTGCTTCTGCATCCCAATGAAGCTGTTCGAGGTTAAACAGCCCTGTTGCAGAGGCGATGGAATAATCCATCACATAACGATTAAATAGCTTAAAGAATATGTACTCTTTAATACCGATAAATTTGCTGGTTTTGCTAAAGATTTCAGGATGGTCCTCTTTTAGCCAAGTAATTTTGGCAAGCGGTGACATCGGATGAATCGGTGTTCCGGTTCTACGATAAATGGCAAGACCATTCAATTCGTTTTTAATTTTTTCAGCTGTTTCTGTAGCGCGGCTATCTGCCCACGTAATGCAGCGGGTAATTGGTTTACCGTTATCATCCATGGCGATAAGGCTGTGCATGGCGGAACTAAAGGAAACAAGCTTAAGCTGTTCCGTATTGATTTCGCCCTTTTTGATAGCAACTTTCATCGTTTCCAGGACAGCTTGGTAAATTTCCTCCGGATCCTGTTCTGCAATGGACGGGGCAGGGCTGTATAAAGGGTATTCAACATGATGCATGCTGATAACTTTACCTTTTTCTGCAAAAAGAACTGATTTTGTACTTGTTGTACCAATATCAACACCGAGATAGTAAGAGGTTCTAGTCATTGGATTAATCTCCTTTATGAAGCGTTATTGTATAGTTCAAAAAATTTTTACTCCAGTATCATTATATAAGAAAAAATATTCCTGCACACTACAATTTGTCCTATAACTATTGTTAAACATACATAAAGAGATTATAGATGGTTTTAAAAAAGAAAGGGAAAAAGGTGTTTGCAGCGAATATTTTAAGAGGATATGCAAATTTTACGGGAGGGAAGTTCATGTCTGAAAAATATCCAGTTCTAGAAGGTGCTGAACCGTTTTATTTTGAAGGAAATCGTGTCGGTATCTTGGTCTCACATGGTTTTACGGGGTCCACCCAAAGCATGCGCCCGCTTGGGGAGGCTTATGCCAAAGCAGGCTATACGGTGTGCGGGCCGCGCTTAAAAGGGCACGGAACACATTATGAAGATATGGAGCAAACAAGCTATCAAGATTGGATTACTTCGGTAGAGGAAGCTTACCAGTGGTTACAGGAACGCTGTGACACGATTTTTGTGACTGGTTTATCAATGGGGGGAACATTAACCTTGTTTATGGCTGAAACCCATCCAGAAATTCGCGCGATTATCCCTATTAATGCAGCTGTTGATATTCCGGCCATGTTACCAGTCCGCCAATTAGAAGATGTGCGTTATTTAGATGCGATCGGCTCAGATATTAAAAAACCAGGTGTCGTGGAACTTGCCTATGAAAAAACACCGGTTCAATCTGTGAAGGAAATCTTGACCTTTATGGATGAGGTAAAAGCAGACCTTCACAAAATTACCTGCCCGGTATTAATTTTTGTTTCTGATGAAGACCATGTCGTCCCTCCAGATAATTTGCAAATCATTTATGATGACATTCGCTCAGAGGTTAAAGAACTTCATCGGTTGAAAGACAGCTATCATGTGGCCACACTTGATAACGACCAGCAGGTAATTATCGAAAAAACATTAAAATTTATCGAAAAAAATCTTTAATGGAGACAATTTTTTTTGTCTCTTTTTTTGTTGCATTTTTGGAATAATATATAGTGAAGGAGTGATGATTAGTGAACCATTGTGAAACTTTTTTACGAAGTAAGAACTGGATTGATAATGATTTGGATGCTAGGTACATAAATGTGAATCATCCCTATGCGATTCTGATTTCAAAGGATGAAGGGATGATTACATTAAGGGGAAACACCGGTTTTGATAATGGCCAGAATGGAGAAGAAATCTTCTCTTTTACCTCATTACAAGAGTTGCAGGAATGGTTTGAGAACAATATTGGGGAGTAGATTTTAGCGACAAAGCCACCAGGAATGGATGGCCCGCAGTTATGTCCCATGAAGAACGTAAAACTCTCGCTTTCGTAAACCAAGTGGGAGTTTGTTTTCATTTAGTCGCTAATAGAAAGTCTATTGACATATAAATGTAAAAGGGTTACTATTATCTCAACTTCAAGATATCCTGTTTAGGGTAATTGAAGGTTATTTTTAAAATAATATCTCGAATTCGAGATAATTACATTTATTCAAACCGATTTTGAAAAAATAAGAATGTAAGGAGTGGAAGAAATGAAACTTTTAGGGCTACATCATGTATCGATTTTGACCGGAAAAGCAGAAAAAAATTATGAGTTTTATACAAAAATCTTAGGAATGAGATTGGTAAAGAAAACAGTAAACCAAGATGATACATCGTCATATCATCTCTTCTATGCGGATGCAGAAGGAAATCCCGGTACTGAGGTGACCTTCTTTGACATTCCTAATCTGGGAAGTTCATACAGGGGAACTTCAGATATTTCCACTGTATCTTTAAGAGTTCCGACTACTAATTCTTTATTGTTTTGGAAGGAACGATTGAAACATGCTGGTGTTCAACATGATGATATTGAAAAAAGAGCAAATCGTGATACATTGGCTTTCAAAGATTTCGATGGGACACGTTTAATACTGGTCGCTGACAACGGTGAAGAAGGTGTTAGGCCGGGGATTCCTTGGGTACGGGAAGAGATTCCAAAAGAACATGCCATAATAGGTTTAGGACCTGTTACCCTCACTGTTGGGATGGCAGAACCTACCATTGGTGTTCTTACTGAAGTCATGGGATTTCAATATGTGGGATCATACCCATCACTTGAAGGGGATTTTCCTGAAATATTGGTTTATGCAACAGGTGAAGGGGGCAGTGGCGCAGAAGTGCATATTGAAAGAAGGCCCGATTTACCAAAAGCCCGATTAGGCCGTGGGGGGGTTCATCATGTTGCTTTCCGTGTTCCAAATGAAGAAGAATACAATCAATGGGCACAACGTTTGAAGGATTATCGTTTGCCGAACTCAGGAAAAGTAGAACGTTATTATTTTAAAGCATTATATTTCAGAGAGCCAAATGGCATTTTGTTTGAATTATCAACAGATGAGCCAGGCTTTGCAACAGACGAACCGATGGAAACAATGGGTCAAAAGCTGGCATTACCGCCATTTTTAGAGCCACGCCGAAAAGAGATAGAAGAAAAGCTGCGGCCGCTAGACCTAAATTAAACTTTGTGTAATTACTTCAGCCCAGGATGGGAGCCAATCGATTAGGATCGATTGGCTTTTTAAATTTATGAAGCAGTATTTTAAAAAGATTTGAAAAAATATCCATTTTATATATTGACACTAAACATATTAATATTGATAATATAAACATAAATAATATTGAGGTGAACAATATATGAACATGCAAGATGTCATTTTAGGTTTTCTATATGAGGAGCCAATGAGCGGCTACGATATAAAGCAAATGATGGAGAATTCCGTTTCTTACTTTTTTGATGCATCGTTCGGGGCTATCTACCCAGCATTAAGAAAAATGGAAAAAGAGGGACTGGTGGAAAAACAGGTCATTCAGCAGGAAGGGAAGCCAAACAAGAACTTATTTGCGATTACTGATGCTGGCCGGGAACAATTCCAGCAATACCTTAACAGTCCAATAAACCCAACTGTGACGAGATCAGATATCCTAATCCGTATTTTTTTCGGGCGATTTACCACCAAGGAAAAGATCATCGAGTGGCTTGAGGAGGAACGAGAAAAGAACCAAGCGATGTATGATAATCTTACCAGAATCGATGAAATGTGCGGTTCAGAGATGGAGCGCTACAAGCGGTTTACACTTCAGTTTGGTATTCGCCAGGCAGAAATGGTTGTGAACATGATTGATGAAGAATTAAAAAAGTTGAATGATAAAGGGGAGCAATAGCATGAAAGGGACGGGCGGAATGAAGGTAGTACTGTTAATGTGCGTAGGGGTATTTGTTTGTATGCTTGATTCAACGATTATGAATATTACGCTGCCGGCAATCCAGGACAGTCTGCACACATCGCTGGAAACGAGCTCGTGGATGCTGAATGTATACACGATGACGATTGCGGTTTTAGCGATTCCTTTGGCAAGGTTTGCTGAAATGTTTGGACGAAATAAATTTTTTATTGTCGGGCTGTTTATTTTCGGATTTGGCTCGGCTTTATGCGGCCTGGCAAACAGCGAAGAATTCTTAATTGCCGCAAGGTTCATCCAAAGCTTAGGGGCCGCTATCCTAATTCCTTGCAGCATGGTGATTGGGATTGCTGCGATGCCGATTGAAAAAAGGGTGCTGCCATTGACGCTTCTTGGGGCAACACAAGGATTATCAACTGCTCTCGGTCCCACAGTCGGCGGGTTTATCACGGAAAAGCTTAGCTGGCACTGGGTCTTTTATGTCAATGTACCGATTTGTTTACTTGCTATAGCCGCTTCTTTTATGATCTTAACGTTAAAAAACGAAAACAGAGTAAAATCATCCATCGATTGGTTCGGCCTAATCTTCTCGGTTTCTGCCATATTCCCGCTAAATCTGGTCCTAATCAAAGGAAACAACTGGGGCTGGGACAGCATCCAGGCGATTATTTGTTATCTTTTAACAGCCGTATCCATCGTACTTTTTATAATTGCAGAGAAAAAATCAAAAGCGCCGATGGTTAATTTAAATCTGTTTAGAGACCGTTTATTTACAGGTTCGGTTGTGATCGTGACTACAGGGTTCATCTTCCTTATCGGTGTCATGGTCCTGCTTCCACAGTTTTTAACCAACTTCCAGCACAAGACAGAGCTCCAAGCCGCACTCCTCGTCACACCTGTATCCGCCGCCATCTTTGTATTTTCCAACTTTGCAGGTTTGCTAACGAAAAAAATTGGCTACACGATTCCTGTCATGATTGGCTTTGCCATCATGGGAACGGCATATTATTTATTGCATAACTTAAATCTTCACAGCACATCAAAGGAGATTATTCTGCTTTGCAGTTTGCTCGGAATGGGATTTAGCTTCGTGATTTCTTCCGCAACAATTGCCAGCACGTCTTCGTTTGAAGGGGAAATGCTGACGGCATCTCAGAGTGTTTTTTCGATGCTGCGTCAGGTGGGAGTTGTTTTAGCTGTAGCAATTTTTGTGGCCGGGTTGACGAACAATATTCATGATAAAAAACAGGATATTATGCATTATGCACAGCAAAAACTTGAAAAACTGAATGTGACGGAAACCGTTAAAGCAGAGATTTTATCGGAAACAAAAAAATCGATCATCAATGAAAGACAAACGATGAAAGCTGATTCCGACTTCATCACAAAAGCGGAGCGCCAGCAAATTATCGATGCCAACGCTGCAAAAGTATTAGCCACTATTCCTGAAAACCAAAGGAGCGCGGCCAAAGATCAAATTTATAAGCAAGTAGAAAAGCAAGTGGATGAGGAAATTGTTAAAACAGGTATTTTGGTTAAAGGCTATTCCAAACAAGTAGGAGATTTTGCTGAAAAAAGAATCTCGGCTAGTTTCGCAGAGCTTTATAAAACAAGTATTCCGTTTGTATTCCTTTGTGTATTAACTGGATTGATTTTTAGAGAAAGAAGAAATAAGCGGATTGTCCAAATGGCGAAATCACCTACAGCCAATTAATAAAAAACAGCCTAAAAACCCGACCTTGGGTCTTAGGCTGTTTTTTCTGTTTTAACAGCAGCGTGAAACTTTACCGTCTTTCGCATTGTAACGTGCATCTTGAGCCTCACAGAAGAATTCTTTCCGTGTTTTAATAGGCTCACCGGGATGGTGCGATTCCATATGAGCTACATATGTTTCATAGCTTGGAACTCCAACCAGTAAACTAATAAATTGCTTACGGTAGGCGTTGAGCTTTCTCAAGCGATTAAGCATATTTCTTCAAATCCCCTTCGGTACGCGGAATAAATGGTTCTTCGTGTACCGTTAATTTTTTGCCGTTTAAAACCTGAAGCCAAATTCGAATGGCAGCGATTAATACCAAAATGACAACAACCATGAAAATGCCTGTTAGTGTGGCATCCACGTAATCATTAATTAGTACTTGATTCATTTGTGCTGGAGAAGTCGCTGGTGCAAGAACCTTGCCGGCATCATTCGCTTCTTTGAATATTTTGGCATGAGCAAGGAAGCCAATCTTTGGATTTTCATGGAATAGCTTTTGCCAGCCTGCTGTTAGTGTGACAATTAATAGCCAAGCGGTCGGCAGCAAGGTAACCCAGGCATACGCTTTTTTGCCCATTTTAAAGAGAATCGTAGTTCCAAAGAGCAGGGCGATTCCAGCCAGCATTTGGTTGGCAATACCGAAAAGCGGCCATAGTGTATTAATACCGCCAAGCGGGTCAATAACACCTTGATACAGGAAGTAACCCCAGAATAGAACGCATAATGCAGTTGCAATAAGGTTTGGAACCAGCGCGTCAGTTTTCGCAAATGGCTTATAAACGGTTCCTAAAATATCTTGGATCATAAAGCGGCCGACACGAGTACCGGCGTCAATAGTTGTTAAGATGAACAACGCTTCGAAAAGAATCGCGAAATGGTACCAGAATGCCATTAACGCCTTTCCGCCAATAACTTTTGAGAAAATAACCGCCATACCAATCGCTAGGGTTGGGGCACCGCCGGTTCTGGAGAGAATCGAAGCTTCCCCTACATCCTTGGCATAATTAGCTAAATCTTGAGGAGTGACCGTAAAGCCCCAGCTGGATACAACAGAAGCAGCTTGGGTAACGTCAGTTCCGATTAAGGCAGCTGGGCTGTTAATCGCAAAATACACACCAGGATGCAGCACACAGGCGGCAATCATTGCCATGACGGCAACAAAAGATTCTGTCAGCATCGCACCATAGCCGATTGGGCGGGCATGTGATTCTGTTTCAATCATTTTAGGTGTTGTACCGGATGAAACGAGAGCATGGAAACCGGAAACAGAACCGCAGGCAATAGTAATGAATAAGAACGGGAAGAGGTTTCCTGCGAATACTGGACCCGTACCATCAATAAACTTCGTTACACCAGGCATTTCTAGGTGTGGAGCAACTACGACAATACCGATGGCAAGTCCCATAATGGTTCCCACTTTTAAGAACGTACTTAAGTAATCGCGTGGTGCGAGCAGCAGCCAAACAGGCAGCACAGATGCAATAAAGCCATAAATAATCATCATAATGGCAATCGCTTCGCCTTTGAACGTGAACATGGCTGCTAAAGTTGGGGTTTCGGCAACTGTCTGTCCAAAAACTAAGGCAAGTAAAAGTAAAACAATACCGATAATGGATGCTTCGCCAACGCGGCCAGGGCGGATGAAACGCATGTAAATTCCCATTAATATCGCAATCGGAATCGTTGCTGCGATCGTGAACATTCCCCATGGGCTTCCTACAAGTGCTTTTACGACGACAAGGGCTAAAACTGCTAATAAAATAACCATGATTCCTAAAATCCCGATCATCGCAATGACGCCTGTAACCTTGCCCATTTCTTCTTTAATCATCTCTCCGAGTGATTTACCGTTGCGGCGCATGGAAGCGAAAAGAATGACAAAGTCCTGAACAGCACCAGCCAAAACAACACCAACGACAATCCAAAGTGTTCCAGGCAAATATCCCATTTGAGCTGCAAGAATGGGACCAACTAATGGACCTGCACCGGCAATAGCGGCGAAATGGTGGCCAAATAAAACCCATTTGTTTGTCGGAACAAAATCTTTTCCGTCGTTATGAATTTCAGCAGGGGTTTTCCTTTTATCGTTTAACTGAAAGACTTTTTCTGCGATAAACTTGCTGTAAAAACGGTAAGCAATGGCATATACGCAGACAGCGGCTGTTAACAGCCATATCGCACTGATGCTTTCACCCCTGTTTAAGGCCATGACTGCAAAACCTGCTGCTCCAAGGGCGGCGATGACTCCCCAGATTAAAACCGATTTAAGCGCTCTCAAAGATATTCCCACCTTTCATAATTAAAATCAATACTATTATATTTCATTGTTTTTTGAATTCAAGGAAATTTTTGTGAATTTTGACAAAATAGTTAAAATTAATCATAAACGGTCTGAAAATTGCCTTAAAACTTGTTTTTGAATTAAACTATTTATCAAATGTTGAAATTGATGTGGTGAGATATAGATGAATAATGAAGCAGAACGAACGTATGAAATTATGGAGGTTTGTCTTCTGGCAGGAAAAATTATGCTTCAGAGCGGCGGGGAGACGTATCGGGTGGAAGATACGATGATGCGGATGGCAGCCTCGTTCGGGATTGAAAAGTCACATAGCTATGTGACGCCAACGGGTATTATTTTTTCTGCCGAAGGGTCGGAACCGACAAAAACCAAGTTGATTAGAATTTCAGAGCGTTCGACAGATTTAGAGAAGGTCGCCATTGTGAATAGTATTTCACGAAAAATATCAAGCGGTGATCTGGACAGTAAAGAGGCGATGAAACAGCTAAAGGAAATTGAAGCCAAGGACCTTTCCTTCCCATTTAGGATGCAGGTCGCGGCAGCCTCCTTGGCAAGCGGCTGTTTTATGATTATGTTTAAGGGAGAATGGAATGATTTTTTGCCTTCAATGATTGCCGGAGGTGCGGGATATTTAAGCTTTGTTTATTTCCATCGATTTGTACCGATCAAGTTTTTCTCCGAGTTTTTGGCGGCATTTGTGATTGGGTTGCTTTCCTTGCTTTTTGTAATCGTCGGGGTGGGCCATCAGCTGGATAAAATCATTATTGGATCGGTCATGCCGTTAGTCCCCGGTCTATTAGTAACCAACGCCATTAGAGACTTAATGGCGGGCCACCTTGTTTCCGGACTGTCAAAAGGTGCCGAAGCGTTTCTGACAGCCTTTGCCATTGGGGCTGGAATTGCGGTCATACTGAAATTCTTGTGAGTGAGGTCTTGGAAAAGTGGATATTTTAGCTCAGGTCATAACCAGCTTTATTGCAACAGGGGCATTTGGCATCCTTTTTAATGCACCGAGGAATACCTTGGTGAAATGCGGGTTGATTGGTGCAGGAGGCTGGCTGGTTTATTATCTTGTAGAAGGTTATTATGATGATCCTGTTTTAGGAACATTACTGGCGACGGTCTTTATAGCTGTGCTAAGCCAGGAATTGGCAAAATTATATAAAACCCCTGTGATTATTTTTAGTGTTGCGGGAATTATTCCATTAGTTCCAGGGGGACTCGCTTATAATGCCATGAGAAATTTTGTGGAAGAGAATTATAACACGGCACTTGGTTCTGCTGCTCAGGTTTTGATGCTTGCGGGAACCATCGCCTTTGGGCTAGTTTTCTCCGAAGTGATCAACCAAGTAATTCGGAAAATCAATGAAAGAAAATTAAAAATATAAATTTTTTCTAAGGGGCTGTCCTTACATCTTTATACCTGGAACAGCCTCTGGATATCATTTGGAAACTTTTCCTCTTTTAGGTTCTTTTAATGTTTGGTATAGTAATATATTAGTATATTAGTACTACTTGAAAAGTTCACAAGAAGGGTATTTATCATTTATGAAGAAAACGATTATCTTGTTTATTGTAATCATAGCGACTCTGTTTGGTTCAAAGACCATAATTGGGGTTAAAGCAATACGATCAGCAATAGAAACGGTTTCGGAAGCTCCGCCTCTAAAAACACGCCAGATAGCGCTTCAAAAAGATGGTCCTATTTTACCTGAGAGCAAACTGCTTGATGTCCCGTTGATTAATCAAATGGATAAACCGCTGCTCTATAATGGCTGTGAAGTGACAAGCCTTGCGATGGTAATGCAATATCATGGAATCAAAGTGACGAAAAACGAGCTTGCTAAAAATATTAAAACAGTTCCGTTTACCTACAGCAATGGTCTTAAAGGAAATCCAAATACCGGATTTGTTGGAGATATGGCACATGGGCCAGGACTTGGGGTGTACAATGGCCCCGTTTACGAGCTTGCCCAAAAATACGCTGGGGAACGTGCCATAAATTTAACTAGCAGTCCTTTTACAGATCTGTTAAGAAAAGTAAGCCAAGGACTTCCGGTTTGGATTATCACGACAGTAAACTTTACACCAGTTAACGTATTTCAAACCTGGAATACCCCAGAGGGAAGAATCGACATCACCTTCAGTGAACACAGCGTGGTGATTACTGGCTACGACCAGTCCTACATCTATGTCAATGACCCATACGGTACAAAGAACAAAAAACTAGACCGCGAAAACTTCATCAAGGCCTGGGAGCAAATGGGCAAACAAGCAATCGTGATCCAATAGTTTCCCGAAAATTGGACGAAGGCAGAGGAATAGCTCCTCTGCCTTCTATTGCTTTCCTTATTTTATGATTTATCGTAACTTGAATTGCTGCAAGTTCATTATGCTGCCTTCATGTAAAAATTTAAATATTTCTTAATTAAATATGCCGCGGTACAATTTCCACCAGTAGGTTTTATAAACCTAAACGATGCCAGCCCTACCTCTCTAACATCCTTACGGCTCCGAGGCCGTTCCAGTGTGAATAAGTCTTTCCAAAAAAAACACGAGTGAAAAGCCAGTAAAATTCTTACATTGTGTATCCTCTATTTATTTCAAGTTATACAAATGAAAAGCAAGAATTTTAATAATACATGGTTAGTTAAAGTTTGTCAATAGGTAATATAAAAGTGACTTCGCGGTTTCTGCTTTTTTTAAACATTTCTATAAAAAGGATTATTTGAATAGTAAATAGAAGTATTTATTTAAAAAAGGGGGGGACCAGATGGAGGGCTTTCATTATAAGAATTATGACGGACTGGGATTGGCGGAGTTGTTAAAAAAGAAAGAAGTGAAACCGACTGAGGTACTTTCGGAAGCCATCAAAGCTATTGAGGAACATAACCCAAAGCTTAACGCTGTGATAAATAAATTTTACGAAAAAGCCGAAAAGCAGGCGAAAAATGTTGATTTAGAGGGGACCTTTGCAGGTGTGCCAATGCTGTTAAAGGATATTGCTCAAGAAGTGGAAGGGGAGAAGATTACGGCTGGTTCTAAGGCGTATCAGGGCTACCGGGCAAAATCAGATTCCACCTATGTAAAGCAAGTACGTAGGACGGGCGTCATATTTGTCGGGCAGACTAATGTACCGGAATTCGCCTTAATGGGCATTACCGAGCCAAAATATTATGGCCCTACCCGAAATCCATGGAATCTAGGGCATACACCAGGCGGTTCGAGCGGCGGTTCGGCAGCGGCGGTTGCGACTGGAATCGTACCGATTGCTGGAGCGAATGATGGCGGCGGGTCGATTCGGATTCCAGGTTCTTATTGCGGGCTTTTTGGAATGAAACCTACTAGAGGCAGGACTCCGGTCGGTCCCGTTTATGGCCGGCTATGGCAGGGGGCTTCTGTTGACCATATCCTCTCAAGAACGGTAAGAGATAGTGCGGCGATGCTTGATGAAATCAAGATTTACGAAAAAGCGGCTGCCTTTCATGCCCCGCCATTTGCAGGCTCCTACCTTCAGGAGGTACAGGGCGGACCAGCAGAGAAATTAACGATTGCCTTTTCAGTCCAGTCTCCCTTAGGGGCCGAGGTCCACAAGGAATGTCAGGAGGCAGTCTATAAAACAGCCAGGTTGCTGGAATCGATGGGTCATAATGTGGTCGAAATGGATGCGCCTGTGGACGGCAGGAAACTTGCAAAAAGCTATTTAACGATGTATTTCGGGGAAGTGGCGGCAACATTGGCATCTCTAGAAGATGTCCTTGGCCGGAAAGCGAAGATGGGCGATGTGGAGCTGCCTACTTGGATTTTAGGGTTAGTTGGAAAGGCCACATCTGCTGAAGAAATAGTTTTAAGTATTCGCGAATGGGATAATGCGGCCATTGCAATGGAAACATTTCATGAAACATACGACTTCTTTATGACGCCAACGACCGCTTTCCCTCCGGCAAAAATCGGGGAACTCGAGCCAACCAGTTCAGAGAAACTGGCGATGACTGCTGCAGGGAAGCTATCCTTGAGCGGTATTTTGAAGAAGGTCGGCACGGTCGAACAGGTAGCGGAAAATAATCTGAAGAGAACTCCTTTCACACAGCTTGCCAATTTAACCGGTCAGCCAGCGATGACAGTTCCTGTGCATCTCACCCCGGATGGACTGCCGGTCGGAGTACAATTCATGGCCGCCCGGGGACGGGAAGATTTATTGTATGCTCTAGCCGGACAGCTTGAACAAACAGATATATGGATCCCGGTTCAATCGAATCCTTTATTTTAAATGAATTTTAATTATGAAAGGAGGTGTCCCTTCATGATCTTCTTCCGAAGATTATTTCTAACGGCATCCAAATACCGCTATCGAACCGTCATCCTTTTCACAACCATTTACATATTTATCAATGCAGAGATTATGAGAATGCTAGAGCCGAAAACCTTTGAAAATACCTTTCACGCAGTCTGGTGGATTATGACTACAATGACAACGGTCGGATACGGCGATATTTACCCGACGACGCAGTTGGGGCAGATCTGGGCGATGGTCATCGTCTATACGCTGGGTATCGGGCTTTTTGGCACAGTCATCGGGATGATTATCGACAGTGTTTCCAGGTATAAGCAAATGAAGGAGGAAGGCAGGATGACCTTCAAAGGTGAAAATCATTTTGTCATTGTTGGCTGGACAGCCAAAAGCAAAAACACGATTAAAGAGCTGTTTGCAGCGGAGCCCAAAACGGAAATTGTACTAATTGACGAATTGGAGAAAACGCCGTATGAGCATGAACGGTTCCTCTACATACAAGGAAGCCCTACTGATGATGAGACCCTCAAAAGGGCAAGAATCGAAAAGGCAAAAGCGGTATTGCTGTTTGCTCCTGACGGCATCACCAATCCCGATTTAGCTGACGGGAAAACACTCCTAACCGCTTCCTCCATCGAACGCTATGATGAAGGAACAGAAAATAATATTTACACCATCGCAGAAATATTAAATGAAAGGCATGTCGGTAATTTTAACCATGTAAAAATCGACGAGTTTATTCTTTCTCACCAATCTGTATCCAACCTTATGGCTAAATCCGCCCAAACCAAGGGTACGAGCCATCTTTTTACACAATTATTAAGCAGAAGGGATGGGGACGCTGGGAGCGACCTTTGGGAGGTAGAATTAAAATCGGAATGGAAAACATACGGCGAGGCCTACGAATCCTTGAAAAATAAAGGAGCACAGCTGATAGCCGATCGGGATGACTTAAACATCCTCAAAAAATGGCACGACCCTATCCCAAAAGAAGCGAGACTGTTTGTTATTTGCGACAAAAAAACTTATCAAAGGATATAAAAAACGCATCCCGGTGGAGATGCGTTTTTTTAACCTAATAAGTTAAACATCCAGCGATAATCACGCCGATAGAAACCGACAAAAACATCAAAAAAAGTCCAACTGCCTGGTTATCGGCTTCAATGCTTTGATTGACATTAAACCTTGGCGTCAGCCACTCCGCCAAATAAAACACAATAATCTG
Organism: Neobacillus sp. PVCKKU3; assembly: GCF_058323225.1. Classification (NCBI taxonomy): domain Bacteria; kingdom Bacillati; phylum Bacillota; class Bacilli; order Caryophanales; family Bacillaceae; genus Neobacillus; species Neobacillus sp. PVCKKU3. Next base: position 70,419 of record NZ_JBLVQN010000011.1, on the reverse strand, counting down.
TGCTAAAATTCCAATTCCGCCCCAAATGGCCATATCCGCCAAAGAAACCGAATTAGCTGCCGTAGAATACAGCACAATCGCGAGGCCCAGCAGTCTGCCGCCAAGAACAAAACTCGCTGCCTTATTCCCTTTAGCTATTAAGGAAAATTCCTTAACCTTGGTTGTGACCTCCATGAGAAAAAGCCCAACAATCAACAAACCAAGCGAAACCGCCAAATATAATAAAAAATCCGTCATGATCCATTATTCCCCCTTTTTTACTCCAACTGGCAAAAAGTAAGACTCATTGCCGGTAATTTTTCCTCCTGCTCGGATTCCAATCGCACTTGGTTTTCCAGCGATGAGGAAGGATCCAATAACATAGGAAAGCTCTTCCAGCCCCTTTTCTGTTTCAAGCGTTATTGTCGGAAGCGAACAATAAGATTGATAGACTGACAATTCATCCTTATAGGTTGCAAATGCATTCTGTTCATAAACCCTAGCATGAGCATCCCAAATCGTCACAGTGTCCCCCTCCCGCCCGAAGGACGGCTTTTCAACAAAGGGTGCCTTGCCAACAAAGTCATCCGGATCAAGATAGGTCGGCAGCATATATTCCTTGATCCACCCTAGTTCTTCCTCAGAATAAAAAACGCCTTGCTCCGCCAATCCCCAAATTAAGCATTGGACCGATTTTGGCTGGAGCAAAAAAGCTGAAATAGGATTGACCACAGCCAGCTTTCCATCTTTTACTAGCTGTAGAAGTTCAATACCAACTAAAGCGCCGCTGATTGGATCTCTGTCCTCCAGTAAATGTTCAAGCGGGTATGTCTGCCGGTATAGTACATCGATAGGGATCCCATCGGCATCCGTTAAGGCACCATCTGTAATCCGCAGGTCAGCCAATGGAACCAATTTATTTTTTACCTGACAAAGCTCGCTTAAATAAACGCTTGTCTGCCAATCTTCCATGTGATCCTGATGGGCTGTAAAAACGACATTTGGGGAGGTTTTTCCCTCAGCTGCCTCTAATACCGCTTTGGTAATACCTGAAGAAAGAAGCCGCTCCCCGCCCTGATTCGGGTCGATTAAGCCAAATTCCTTGCCAACCTTCCCGTTGATGTGGAAGCATTCCACAATAAAGGTCGGCGTGTCACTGTTAAATTCCAGCAACTTCACACCCGTTTCTGTTACAGCAAAATCAAACCGGGAAATTACTGATTCCGGAAAAGGATTTTTCAATCGTAAAAATGGAAGGCTCTCAAGCGGGTATCCAAGCTGTAAGAGCTGCTCATCCGGAAGGCTCCGTAGAAGTGTTGCTGTTTTAAAAAAGACTCTGCCCATTCGCTCCGTTGCTTCTCTAATCAGCAAAGCGGTTGTACTTGAAATGGGGAAAGTGTGAAATAAACTGTATTCACTGTCATATAAGTCTGACCAAAAGGACGGGAATTGCGAATAAAACTGTCTGCGCCGTGTAGAATAATCCCCCATTCTAACCCCCAAATCCGCCCTTCGTTCCGCTGCCAAAGCCCCCTTTAAAGCTGGAAGAGGAATGATAGGACTTATAGGAGGAGGATTTCAGAAGCGAAGATTTATTTCGGAAATATTTGCCGCCATAAAAAAAGTGTCCATAATGGCTAGAACCTGTGTCGTCACATTGCCAGACACCTTGCTCATCATCCCAATCCCAGTCCCGGCAGCTACTGTCATCCGGCTGGGGCGGCAGGTCGTCGGAACAGCCAGCGATCGTTCCGGCCATAAGAGAAGTAAGAACGCCCGTAATAAGCAATCTAGTTTTCTTCAAACTTCTCACTCTCCTTTTTCAATTTGTAATTTTATTATAAAATGAATTTTAAGGAAAACAATGGAAAAGTAAAAGAAAAAGGAGAGATTGATTTGAGACTTGAGTATCGACTTGATGAAGAAAATAAACAATACCCGGCGTTATGGCACTACTACGACATCTCCAAGTCGGAAGCGGCCGCGCGAATGACCTGTGAATATTTTGTAAAAAACAATGAGACGTACAAGGTTACTGCTACTGCACTTGACCCAGACGGAACGGCAGTCATTTATGTTGACAAAGAAGAGTTCAGCAATGATACGCTGGAGAAATATCATTCGCATATTGGATTTGAAACAAGGGAACTGACCGAACAGGGGAGCATTTTAATCGATCAAAAAGAAATTTGGGAGCACGACGAAGTGCTCGCTGCCCTTCACTCAGATTTCATCTATATAAAAAGGGGAGAAAAGTTTTTAGAATTTGCGATGGACTCAAGGGAGATTGATGAGGACCGCAAATGCTATGTATACTATGGAAACTTTACCGGCATCAGCCGTTGACGTCTTTTTAAAAGATTTCCGGAGAACAAAAACCGCCATCTCGACACTTCCTGCCAAAAAATTTTCAGCATTAGGAGGAAAGTGCCGTTTTTTGTCGTATTGTAATGGATAATATAATTGATTCCTCGGGGGAATGACGATGCTGGCGGAAAAGCTTCTTTTGCAACTGTTAATTGTATTAGCACCAGTCCTGCTTTGTAGTGCTTTAACTGACTTTAAGAAAAAGTGGAATTCACCAATCATCTGTGGGTCCATGCACAGTCTGGCAGCAATAGCCTGCATGATTTTTAGTTATTCAAATTATGGCCTTATTTGGGATCTTCGCTACGCTCCGCTTATTCTTGCCATTTTATATGCAGGACCTGCTGGCGGCGGGATGGTCATAGCCTCTATTATTGGAGCCCGCATTATGATGGGTGGTAGCAGTGTCCATTACGCCATTGTGGGCTGCCTGCTTACTTCTATTGTCCCTTACCTTTTGCGAACCCGCTTTTGGAATGCTTCTTCAAATCGAAGAGTACAGTTCACTTTATTATCGGGCGTCTGGTCTTTAATTCTATGTTATTTATCACTTCTAACTTATCATTATCTAAATGGAAATACCTTCAAGTTGTTTATAAACATTCCCGATTTACTGCTTTTCGCTCTTATTTATACCGCTTCCCTAATGCTTGCTGCAAAGTTATATGAAGGGCTGATTGAGAAAAATAGAATGAAGGAAGAGATACTTAAAGCAGAAAAGCTTAATACATTAAGTGAACTGGCGGCTTCTATCGCCCATGAAGTCCGCAACCCATTAACAGTGGTAAAGGGATTTCTACAATTGATGCAGCAGGATGAGAAAGGGAAGAATTATGAATATTTCGGGCTGGTTTTAAGTGAATTAGGACGGGCTGAGGCGATCATTAGCGATTACTTGAATTTTGCCAAGCCGAAATTGGAAAAACTAGAAGAATTCGCCTTAAAAGACATATTGAAGGAAATAGTCACGCTGCTCGAACCTTATGCTGTAAAGCAGGGTGTACAATTAGAAAGTGAATTGGACACATCCGATTTTTGCCTTTATACAGATCGAAATCAGTTAAAACAGGCTCTTGTAAATCTTGTGAAAAATGCGATTGAAGCCACCTCAGAGGAAGGCGTTGTGACGATACATACAAGGTCCGACCAAACCCATGCCTCCGTTTTGATTACTGATAACGGAAAAGGAATGACACCCGAACAACTATCGAGGATTGGAACATTGTTTTATACGACCAAAGATAAGGGAACGGGGCTGGGGACTTCGGTATCTTTAAGAATTATTGAAACGATAAAAGGAAAGGTTTTCTATCAAAGCGAAACAGGTTTGGGAACAACGGTAACAATTGTTCTTCCAGCAGGTAAAAAAGAAGAGTTAGTTAGCAGTATCATTAATGAAGAACCGACAGCAGTTAAAATAATGTAAAAACAGATGACATCCTTTCGTTTGATGTCATCTGTTTTTTTATTCAGTCAAACTATATCAAAATAGCTAAAACGATGAATTTTAATAAGTTTTATTTTATATTAATTCAATATAAAACCAGTATATTCCCAGTGTAATATTACCAGTTTTTTTATTTTTATAAAAATATTGCTTTTTCAGTAAAAAGATTATATTATACCGATATAAATTTTATTTGTATTTTCGGAAAATTTGAACATTGAACCCGAGGAGGTTTAAATAATAAATGGATTTATTTAGGAAGAAATCAGTTCTGGACCTGATTCAGGAATCAGAGAAAAAAGGTGCCGCCTTAAGGAAGGAGCTGGGTGCCTTTGACTTAACAATGCTTGGGATAGGGGCCATTATAGGGACCGGAATTTTTGTTGTCACAGGAGTTGCTGCTGCGGAACATGCTGGGCCAGCGCTCATTATTTCTTTTATCTTATCAGGTTTAGCTTGCATTTTTGCTGCCCTCTGTTATGCGGAATTTGCTTCAAATGTACCGGTTTCCGGAAGTGCCTATACTTACAGCTATGCGACCTTTGGTGAATTGATCGCATGGATTTTAGGCTGGGATTTGATTCTCGAGTACGGCTTTGCATCAGCGGCGGTTGCCAGCGGCTGGTCAGGCTATTTCCAAGGGCTGCTTGCAGGTTTTGGGATTCATTTTCCGAAAGCCATAACAAGTGCGTTTGACCCTGCAAACGGAACATTTGTTGACGTTCCTGCGATCGTTATCGTCTTTTTACTTACTTTGCTTTTATCTCAGGGGGCAAAGAAATCTACCCGTCTAAATAACGTCATGGTAATTATCAAGCTTGTTGTTGTTCTTTTATTTATTGGTGTTGGTGTATGGTATGTAAAGCCAGCTAACTGGACTCCTTTTATGCCATTCGGATTCTCCGGCGTAGCGACTGGAGCGGCTACGATTTTCTTTGCATATATTGGCTTTGATGCTGTATCGACAGCTGCTGAGGAGGTTAAAAACCCGCAACGCAACATGCCTATCGGAATTATTGCTTCATTGCTTGTTTGTACGGTTTTATATATTGTTGTTTCCGCTATCCTAACGGGAATTGTACCTTATAATCTGTTGGGGGTGAAAAACCCGGTTGCATTCGCCTTAACCTATATCCATCAGGATTGGGTGGCCGGTTTCATTTCAATTGGGGCAATCACCGGTATTACAACGGTACTTCTAGTTTTACTTTTCGGACAATCCCGCCTATTCTACGCAATCGGACGTGACGGATTGCTGCCAAAAGTGTTTTCCAAGGTCGATGAAAAGAAACAAACACCGGTTGTAAACTCTTGGATCATTTGTTTATTGGTGTCTGTTATTGCTGGGTTTGTTCCATTAAGTAAACTGGCAGAATTAACAAACATTGGAACCTTGTTCGCATTCATGACAGTTTCAGTCGGGATTTTATATCTTCGAAAAAACAACCAAGTGCCTAAAACAGGCTTCAGAGTCCCGTTTGTACCGTATATTCCGATTTTGGCATTCTTGTTCTGCGGATATTTAGCGGTACAGCTGCCGGCTTTAACATGGATTAGTTTTGGTGTTTGGCTGGTAATTGGATTGTTCGTCTACTTTGGCTATGGACGAAAGCATTCGACATTAAATAATTCATCTGGACAATTGAAAAAGGTCAGCTAATTTAAAGGGGAGTTCCAATCAAATGGGACTCCCTTTAAATTTTCCCAATAAGAAAATGTCGAAAATCATCGTTTTTTTCATTTATTTTATAATGTTATTCTAAAAAAATGGTAGAATAGTATGAGTAATGAACAAAAAATTGAATTTTTAGAATAGTATCTACTTTAAGGAGAACACTCATGGAAATAAGTAGCAAAGGTCCGAAGCTAATATATGAAGAAAAAAAGGCAATAAAGTTATTTTTATGGTTATTTTATTTCTTCTTTATTGCATATGATTTTTTTTGGTATATTGTTTTACCAAGATTTACAGACTACGGAGCGGTTCAATTCCCTGGTAGAGGACTTGGTTATTGGCTATATATTTTAGTATTTTTGCTTCTGCCAATCTCCGTTTCATTTATAAAAAAGGGAAATCCTTATATTGTCAAATACCTTTTGTTATTTGGTTACATCCTAATTGATAGCATAGATCTTATTATGAAGTATTATGGAACTAATCTAACGTTTGCTTCAGGAAATATAGTAGAGCTTTTGTTTGTCTTTTTTTCACCAGTGTTTGTTAATAAGGAATACTATTGGAGTGTAACTTTAGGATTGATTGGAAGGTATGTTCTAATAGGGCTAATACTCCACGATACTAATATCATACCGCCTATTTTCATCATTATCATTTTATCGGCAATTGCCTTTATCATTTTAATTAGATTTTATTCATATATAAAGTCTTTAACATCTGTTCATGAGGAACTGAATAAAAAAGAAAAACTTGCAGTGATAGGCCAAATGGCAGCAGCGATAGGGCATGAAATTCGAAACCCGCTCTCATCACTAAAAGGGTTTACCCAATTACAACATGAATCGAATCCAAATAGCAGTGACTTTTATCCAATTATGATTCAGGAAATTGAGAGAATAAATTCTATTGTAGATGACCTTATGTACCTGGGAAAACCAAAGGAAATTAATTTTAAAAAGGCCGATATGAAAGGAATTGTTGATTATACAGTTTCATTAATTTGTCAGCAGGCAGAGGTTCAAGGTGTGAACGTGGAAATGGATACCGATGCTACAATACCTTTGATTGATTGTGATGAAAAACAATTAAAGCAAGTATTTATTAATTTGTTAAAGAATGCGGTTGAGGCCATGCCAGATGGTGGTTTATTAAAAATCCAAATGAAAATGACAGAAGAATCGTCGTTGTTAATAGTGATTGAGGATGAAGGCCCCGGTATCGAGGTGGACAAACTTGAACATATTTTCGAAGCATTTTATACGACCAAAAAAGATGGGACAGGTCTAGGGTTAGTTGTTACTAAGGAAATTATTGAAGGCCATGGCGGCAGACTGAAAATCGAGAGTATATTGGGAGTTGGGACTAAAGTTATAGTCAGATTGCCAATATCCCAGAATAATATTTTTAAAGTTTAGTTCTCGAATTGTACAAAAATCAGCTAAATTAAATGTTTCAAGGGTTTAACTAATAAGATATAATGTAGAGGAACAAAGAATTTTTATAGATTTTGTCTATATATGCTTAAGATTGAAATTCTTTTATCTATCTTATTTGGACAGACCAAATGTGATGGGTAATTTGGAGGATTTTATGATACAACATGAAGAGAAACAGACTGTAAAATGGTTTCTAGTGTTTTTTTATATCATTTTGTTAGGGTATGATTTTTTTTACTATTATCTTTTTCCTGTCTTTATAGCAAAAAAAGATATTGGGGTACCTAATAAATATTTATACCTTACCTATATAGTTATTTTAATATTACTGCCTGTATCATATTATTTAATTCGTAAAAACAAGCAATCATTAATTAAATATGTATTCTTTGTTAGTTATTTATTTACGACTTTTATTGTTGATATACTTATGTATTACGGTAGAGGAGATTCATATTTTACTGGGAATATTGTTGAGGTATATTTGATTTTATCATTACCTCTATTTATTAATACAAAATATTTTTGGCTAGTTAGCCTTGGAATTACTTTAAAATACGCCTTAATCGGCATTATATTAAATAACTCCTATGTCTTAATTCCAATTATTTTAGTTGCTGTTCTCTCAATAATGTCTTTCTTTTTATTGGTTCGTTTTCAAGGTTATGTTCGTTCAATAAGTACTTCCTATGATAACCAATTGCAGGGGATGGTTAGAGGGGTTATTGCAACTTTAGAGTTAAAAGATCCATATACTAGGGGACATAGTGAGCGTGTCGCAAGCTACGCCTTGTTACTAGCTAAAGAAATTGGCAGTTTTTCACGAGATGAACAAAAATCATTTTATTATTCCTGTTTATTACATGATATAGGTAAAGTTCACATTCCTGATTCAATTTTAATGAAGCCTGGCAAATTAAGTAATGATGAATATGAAATTATCAAATCTCATCCTGTGGTTGGTGCTGATGCGGTAAAAGATGTCGAGGGAATAAAGGATACTATTAGTGTTATTCGTTCTCATCATGAGCGCTGGGATGGAAAAGGCTATCCTGATCAATTAAAGGGAGAAGCGATTCCATTACTTGCTAGAGTTACCGCTATTGCAGATGCTTTTGATGCAATGACTTCTTCCCGATCCTATCGGGCGGCTATGCCTGTAGAGGAAGCCTACAGCCGGGTCATTGAAGGGAAGGGTTCTCAATTTGATCCAATGCTGGTTGAACAATTTAAGAAGGTTTATCCTGCATGGGTTGAATTTCATTCTAAATATCCATGGAATGACAAAATGACATTATTTAAGGAGGTAGGAGGATGAAAATTCGAAAACTCAAAAAGGTAAGAACTACGTGTTGGTGGTGTCCTTTCGTTCCAGGATATAAACCATGATAAATGTGGATGCTGGCATTATGCCAAGCATCCTTCTTTATTAAATAAATAAATAAGGATACAGGTGTAAAAAAATGAACCTTACACTCCATTCACATCTCGTATTAGTCCCAATTGAAATTAGGAAAGATAAAAAGAATTATATCGTTGAAGATACCAACTCCGGGGAATTTTATGAAATGCCGGAGGTTTGTATCAATGCGATTCAATTAATCAATGAAGGCTATCAGTTAGGTGAAATTGAAAGCCGGCTTAAAAGCAAGTATCCTCATGAAGAGGTTGATTTACTCGATTTTGCCGAACAGCTTCTCGAACTGCAATTGGTTGTCGAAATGGATGGTGTGAAACTAGCTGCCCCAATAAAGAAGCAAAATCCCCTTGGATTTGAGTGGATTTCTCCTAAGTTGGGAAAATTCTTTTTCAATAAAGCGGCTTATACTGTTTACGCAGCCTTATTTATCATCAACGTTTTCCTTTTTCTGACCCATCCATCTTTATTTCCAAATTTTAAGGATATTTTTATTTTTGACTTAATGGTGCTGAATATCCCGGCATGGCTCGTTTTATCCTTCTGCTTTGTAATGCTTCATGAATTTGGGCACGTGCTGGCCATGAGGGCCTACCAGCTTCCCACGAAATTAACCATCGGACATCGCCTATTCCTTGTCGTTTTCGAAACAGATATGTCATTCGTATGGAAACTACCTTCAAAAGATCGAAATGTTTTATATTTGGCGGGGCTTTGTTTTGATACGTTCGTTCTTTTTGCAGCACTGCTAGGTCAGTTGATTTTCGCAGACGGGTCAGGGATTTTCCTGAGTGTGCTGAAGGTAATTGTCCTTGATGCTTTTATTCGGATGATTTATCAGTGCTGCATCTATTTGAAAACAGATTTATATTATGTATTTGAAAACACTACGGGTGCCTACAATCTCATGGAAAATGCCCAGCAGGTGTTTAGGAACTTGTTTACATTTGTTAAACCGGCCAGTCAAAAAGAGGTAATGTTTGAAGAGGAAAAGGGGACGGTTTTCACTTATACCATATTTTATGTGCTCGGCGTGGTACTTACCTTATCTTTATTTTTCGGATACTACCTTCCCCAAGTCCTATTTGCCATGACAAAGATTCACCACTGTTTTCGCTACGGGCCATCCACCTATCATTTCTGGGATGCCGCCTTGTCCTCCCTGCAGCTGTTAATCGGGTTCTTGCTGCTACTGTATTCTTTAAGGAAAAAGTACATCAAAAAGCAAAATAGCTAGCTCCAGCCACAAGATGCTGGGGCTTTTCTATTTGTGACGAACTTTTGTCAAAATCCATCATAGTTAGGGGTTTTTTCCCCACTAGATGGGGGAGTTCCCTGATAAAGATAACACTGTCGTTTTTCTTAAAATAAGAATAAGAAAACGATAGTGTTATTTTTTTTTAGGGAGGATCAAGAAAATGGAGTCAACTATTCAATCGGCGAAAAAACGGGATAATACCGTCAATAATGCATTTGCTTCCCATTTTGCCAAATCAATGTTTTTAAGCGTAGCCGGACTTGCGATTTTGGTGTTTATCGGAACAAGAATGTTTACACATATTGACTTAAACCTTTATGGATATATGGTAGGAACGATTACTTTCATAGGAGGTTTCTTTTACCGCTTCATCTCCTGGGGGGAAAGACCGCCAACCAAAATTATCATTAAAAAGGGCTTAAAGCTGCTTTTTAGGAAAAGCACCCCAAAAACAGTAGTAAGCCACTTAGCGATTTACGACTTCATCAAAAAGCGCGGATTTTATCGCTGGATGCAGCACGTATTAATCGGGTGGGGCTGTGTGCTTGCTTGTTTAGTTACTTTCCCGCTCGTGTTCAGCTGGATGTACTTCAATATGGATGGAAATGGGTATTACACAGTCGTCTTAATGGGAATGGACTTGGTACGGATTAAAGCAGATGGCATCATTGCTTGGTTCTCTTACAACGCTTTAAACATCTCAGCCATTATGGTGATTTCAGGTGTCAGCATGGCGCTTTACCGCCGCATGCAAAATATGCAGGCAAGAGCAGAGCAAAAATTTATGTACGATTTCTTGCCGCTCTATATGTTGTTATTTATTTCAGTAACTGGTCTATTATTGACAGTCCAAAACGTATTCTTACATGGATGGATGCAGCCGCAAATGTCGCTGATCCACCAGTTTTCAGTCATTATAACGCTTATCTATCTGCCATTTGGTAAGCTTGCTCATATTCCGTTCCGTCCGATGAGCGTATTTGCTAGAAACTACCGTGAACATTATGGAGAACAGCATATGAAAGAATGTAAAGTGTGCGGAGATAAATTTGTATCAGTCGAACAATCGAACGATATTATTCAAGTATTGGGAACTAACAACATGGAGTTCAACATGGAAGACGGCTTTAATCTTGCGGAATTGTGCCTGCCATGCCGCAGAAAATACCGTATCGCAAGATTCTCAGGATTCCCTACCCATCAAGTGAAGGTCAAGGAGGCAAATCAGAATGCAAGAGGTTAACCAAAAAGCCCCAAAAGATAAATTTTTTAGAGAAATTGAAAACGTACGTCATCCAAATGAAACCTTAATAAAAACACACTGCGCCTATTGTGGCATGCAGTGCGGGATGAATTTACGCGTAAATACAAAAACAAACAAAATTATCGGGGTTGAGCCTCGCTATGAATGGCCGGTTACGGTCGGAAAAATGTGTCCGAAAGGGGTTACTGCTTACCAGCAGACGAACCATCCGGACCGCATCTTAAGACCGTTAATCCGTGACGATGCTTCCTTAAAAGGAACAGACAAAGGGTTCCGTGAAGCAACTTGGGATGAAGCTTATGATTTAATCGCTCGGAAATTCAAAGAGCTTCAAGGGAAATACGGCAAAGATACATTGTCTGTTTTCAGTGGTGTATCAATGACCAATGAAAAATGCTATTTAACAGGTAAGTTTGCAAGAGTTGGTTTGCAAACTCGCTATATCGATTATAACGGACGTTTCTGTATGTCCAGTGCAGCCGGCGGATTCCTTCGCTCATTCGGCGTTGACCGTGGTTCGACATTACCATGGACCGATATCCATGAAACAGATTGCTTGTTCATCGCTGGAAGCAACACGGCAGAATGCCATCCAACTTCGATGTTCCGCGTTTGGAACGTCCAGGAAAGAGGCGGTTATCTGATCGTTGCCGACCCACGTGAAACCCCGATTGCAAGACGTGCCGATGTTCACTTGGATTTAAGACCGGGAACAGACTTGGCACTTGCTAATGGTATTGTGAACCTATTGATCCAAAACGGTTATGTTGATGAAGAATTCATCAACCAACACACAAATGGCTTTGAAGAAACAAAAGAATTAGTCAAAGAATTTACTCCTGAATATACAAGCGAGATTACAGGAATTGCAGTTGAAAAAATTATCCGTGCTGCTGAGATTTATGGTAAAGCGCCAAACGCTGTTGTCATGTTTGCCCGCGGTATAGAGCAGCAGCATAAAGGTGTCGATAACGTTTCTGGTTACACCAACATGGCGTTAGTTTCTGGGAAAATCGGCCGTCCGAAATCAGGTGTTGCAACATTTACCGGCCAAGGTAACGGTCAAGGCGGCCGTGAGCATGGCCAAAAATCAGACCTGCTGCCAGGCTACCGTAAGCTCACTAATCCAAAGCATGTTGAGGAAGTATGTCAGGTGTGGGGAATTACCCCTGAAGAAATGCCGCAGCCAGGTGTATCTGCTTATGAAATGTTTGAATTAATGGATCAAAAAACAATTCGCGGTTTGTATTTGCTTTGTTCAAATCCAGCGGTATCTGCACCAAACCAAAACTTTGTCCGTAAGGCATTAAAAGGACTAGACTTTATGGTTTGCGCCGATTTCTATCTTTCTGAATCAGCAGAATTTGCTGATGTCATTCTTCCGTCCGTTACTTGGTCAGAGGATGAAGGAACGGTTACAAATATTGAAGGGCGCATCATAAAAATCAATAAGGCGCAGGAGCCGATAGGCGAATCAAAGCCCGACTGGCAAATGCAAGTGGAGCTTGCTGAAAAACTTGGCAGGGGAAAATATTTCTCCCACTTAAAAACAGCCAGAGATGTAGCAGATGAATTCCGTTTAGCTTCAAAAGGTGGATACGCTGACTATTATGGCGCTACCTGGGATAAAATCGATAAACAAGACGGTGTGTTCTGGCCTTGCCGTGATGAAAAGGACCCTGGTACACCACATATGTTTTTAGATAAGAAGTTCTATCATCCAGACGGAAAAGCTAAAATTTGTGCATTGCCATACCGTCCTCCTGCAGAAGAGCCAGATGCGGAATATCCGTTGCGCTTAACGACCGGACGTGTTGTGTTCCACTACCTATCTGGTAACCAAACACGCCGCATTCAATTCTTGCGTGATATGTGTCCGGAGCCATATGTTGAGGTTCATCCGGAAACAGCTGCAAAATATAATATTGAACATGAAGAATATGTACGCCTTTATACTCGCAGAGGTGAGGCTGAATATAAAGTGAAAATCACCGAAGCGATCCGTAAAGATACAGTCTTCGTGCCATACCATTTCGGCCACGAGAAATCTATTAATCTATTGACAATTGCCGCTCTTGATCCAATTTCAAGAATGCCGGAATTCAAGGCATGTGCCGCACAGATTGAAAAACTAGAAATGAAGAAGGTGCAATAAAGTGGTAAAAAAGAGGTTATATCTTGAACTGGAAAATTGCATAGGATGCCGTTCCTGTTTGGCTGCCTGCACACAGTGCGGCGGACACGAACAGCGCAACCGCAACTATGTTTATGATGTAAATCCGCTTAAGAACCGGCAGACGATGCCTTTAATGTGCCTTCACTGTGTAAATCCGGCATGTGCAAGAAGCTGTCCGGCTCAGGCAATTCAAATTCACGAAACAGGAGCCGTGTTATCGGCTCTTGTGGAAAAATGTATCGGCTGCCAAAACTGTACAATTGCCTGCCCATATGGAATACCGAAGTTCGATACAGAGCAGAATTTAATGTATAAGTGCGACCTATGTATTGACCGCACCAAGGACGGTATCCCGCCGATGTGCGCGAGCGTATGTCCATCCAATACACTTCAATGGCTAACAGACGAAGAAATTGAAGCTAAACAAAAGCAATTTAATCTTGATAATGGCAAATGGGTAACCAGCATGCCATATTTAGAAGGCGAAACTAACGTACGTGTGAATCTCCCTGGAATCCTGCAGGGCGTCACTAAACTGTTCTAGGAGGGATTACCATGAGCGATAAAAATAATAAAATCCCGTTCAATGAAGATAACTATACCCACAATATTAATAGAAATAACGAACGAAAGTTGGACCGCCGCGGTTTCATGAAGACCTTGGTTGGTGCTGCTGGAGTGTTCGCCGTTTCATCACTTCCTTGGGGAGTCATGGCGGCGAAGGAGCTCAACCGCTTAGAAGATAAAAAATATCCGAAACATAAAATTGCTGATTTAGATAAGGTTCCTGTCGGTGACGCTGTTGATTTTCATTTTCCTGGCGAGCACGACAGCGCCATTCTGATTCGCTTATCGGAAAAGAAATTTGTCGCCTACCAAAATGCCTGCACACACCTGCGTTGTCCTGTTTTTTGGCAAAAGGATGAAGGTGAGATGCTATGTCCTTGCCATCACGGAAAATTTGATGTTGAAACAGGCACACCAATTGCCGGCCCGCCAAGACGTCCATTGCCTGAAATCCATGTGAAAGTGGAAAACGGCGCTGTCTATGCCGTGGGGGTGAAGCGTTATGAAGCGTAGTTATATCCCTGTCGGCCTGTTGCTTGTGGTGCTGATGTTAAACATTATTTTTACACAATACATGGTGCATCAATATTTTTACGAAAATTACACAAACACCATCATCGCTGCTGTTGTGAATGTTGTCTTATTCCCAGTTGCATTCATCATTTATAAAAAAGGTGTGAATGTCAATGACTAGTGAAACGTATATTGATTTCTGCTTTGTTCGCCCGAGGGCCGGTGGATTTTCTGGGGAGATTGACGAACTGCTGAAATCGCTGTTTGCCAAGAAACGTTTAAATTGGTATCTCGAAGAAAAGGCCATTGAAGGTGCCGAAATGGTGATTGCTGAAATTAAAGGGATGAGCAGTTGGGTGTCCGAGGACGAAACGATTAAGTTTATCGAGGAAAACGCGGGAGAGAAGTTTTGGGAGTACCTGCAAGGCTACAAGATGTTCATCTACCCTGTTGAGAGAGGATGTAATAGCTGTGGCGTCCATTGATATCAAGAAAATACAGGAGCGTTTCGCCGGTGCTGAAGTTGAAATTGCCATTCAGGACCGGGAGGGCGGGGACCAGGCCCCTGTGGTGAGCAAATTGATAAAAAAGGTTCAGCTTTGCCCGGATGGTACCCATCTCCGCTTCTATTTTGATGATTTTTACTTTTTGGCAGTGCCTTTGGCAAGCCAAGTAACGGAGTCTGCTGGTTTGTGGTCGGCTGCCGATGAGGAAAGTGGTTTAACCTATACGTTTAAAAAGGTTCAGGTCTTCTAGGAGAACCTGAATTTTTTTTATAAGCTTTTTAAATCACCAATAGGTTTAAAATTAGACTCGAGATATATTTAAATTGAGAATTAGAAGACAGGAGGGCAGGTAAAAATGGATTCATTAAGAACAAACCCTAATGTTTGCACATATATCATTGACTCCCAAGAAGAGGAAATCAAAAGAATTGCGCATGAACTGCATGAAGGGGTTGGCCAGAACTTATATAGTATTTTAACAGGCTTACAGTTTCTCGCATCAGGAGAACAGGACTCGTCTAAGAAAAGCTACATGAGGGAAATGAACCTGCTGATTGAAAAAACAATCCAGGAACTTAGATTGCTCTCCGTCGAACTCCATCCGCCTGCCCTGACAACACTTGGATTGTTACCGGCCATGAAAAGCTATATTGGATGTTATACCTCCACATTTGGCATAATCGTGGAGTTAAAGTCCAGCGGTGAGGGAAAATTAATCTCGGAAAAACAACGGATTGCCGTATTTCGTGTATGTCAGGAAGCATTAACCAATATTGCAAAGTATGCAGATACAGCCATTGTAAAAATGAATTTTTTCTGGAAAGAATCTGAACTAAAGATTACCATCCGTGATTTCGGGAAAGGATTCCAGCCTGAAGAGTTCCAAGGAAATGAACCTTCTTCGGGGCTCGCGGCTATGAAGGAAAGAATGCTTCTGATTGGCGGTAAGTGTGTGATATCCTCTAAAATAGGAGAAGGAACATCGATAGAAATATCTCTTCCATTATCGAATTAAAGGGGAGTTTACATTGATAAGAATCCTGTTGGTAGATGACCATGCCGTGGTAAGAAGCGGCCTGAAAATGCTGCTGCAAACGAATCCTGAAATGGAAGTAGTCGGAGAAGCATCTGAAGGCAATGAAGGCATCAAAAAAGCGTTGAAGCTAAAACCGAATGTGGTTGTCATGGACCTAAGCATGCCGCATGGAAAAGACGGACTTACCGCAACAATGGAATTAAAAAAGCAAATGCCTGAAGTGAATATTTTAATTTTAACGATGCATGATGACGAAGAATACCTGTTCAGAGCCATCCAAGGCGGCGCCAGCGGCTGTATTTTAAAAAGCGCCCCGCATGATGAATTAATGTCGGCAATTGAATCTGTGGCTAAAGGAGATGCCTACCTGCATCCGTCCGCACAAAAACGCCTGATGGAGGAATACTTAGCAGGCGTAAAACAGGATGGCAATGATACGTACAATCTGTTGTCCGAGCGGGAAAAAGAAGTGCTTACTCTTATTGCCAAAGGATACTCTAATAAAGAGATTGCCGAACAGTTGGTCATCAGTGTCAAAACGGTCGAAACCCATAAAAGCAATCTGATGGAAAAATTGCAAATGAAAACCCGGCCTGAGCTGGTCGAATATGCCGTTAGGAAGGGGCTATTGGGATATGGCATTTAAGGAGAACGTGCGTAGATGTCAGAGTTAAGGGAACTCCCAGAATTGTTTATAATTTGTGAGCGGTTAAGAGCTGAGATCGGCTGCGATTTTGTCGGGCTTGCCCTGCAAAATGAATCAGGTCCTGATGTCAGGTGGCATTACGCTTCCGGAAATTTAAACGATAAATACAAACGAATAACGGTCCGTTTCGGAAAAGGAATCGCAGGAAAAATTATATCAAGCGGCAGCCCTATGATGATTACAAATTTTCCAAACTCCATCATAGGAAAAGTGACGGATTATCCCATTAATCTTGCTGAAAAACTTGTGGCTACCTATGCGGTCCCTTTATTTTTTAGTGGCATACCAAAGGGAGTGCTCCTTATCGGAAAAAGAGAGGAGTACTTCTTTGCAGAAGAGGAGCAGGAAAAGGTGGCTGAATCTGCCCAAGCTCTCGAACAGCTATTAAAGGAGCATTTATTTTGATGCGGGGGATGGAAATGGACAAGGATTTACAGCAAACAAGAAATGAATTGACGGATTACAAATTTGCCCTTGATGCCTCCTCAATTGTTGCCATCACCGATGCGAGGGGGATGATTACATATGTTAACGACCAGTTTTGCCTAATATCTAAATTTTCAAGGGAAGAACTAATTGGGCAGGATCACCGTATCATCAATTCGGCACATCATTCAAAAGAATTTTTTAAAGAGATGTGGAGAACAATTGGCAGCGGTCAGGTGTGGAAGGGCGAGATTTGTAATAAAGCCAAAGACGGGACCTATTATTGGGTCGATACGACGATTGTTCCTTTTTTAAATGATAAGGGCAGACCGTATCAGTATTTGGCAATACGTTATGAAATTACTGAACGCAAGCGGGTCGAGCAGGAACTGCAAAAAATGATGGCACGGATTATCGATGTCCAAGAGGAGGAGAGAAAGCGTTTTTCACGGAATCTTCATGACGGAATCGGACAAAACCTCTACAGTCACCTGATTACCATTAACCGCCTTTTGTCGGAAATGGACCATCCGCTCTTGCAGCAGATGCAGGAGGAAGCTACCCAATTAATTGAAGAAATTCGGGAAATCTCTTGGGAACTGAGGCCTTCTGTCTTGGATGACCTAGGTTTAATTCCGGCGATTCGCTCTTATCTTTCTCGGTATTCCAATCATTATAATATTGACGTCTATTTCGATTGCGCGTTAAACCGGCGCCTTGACATCAGCATTGAATTAACGATTTACCGAATAATCCAGGAAGCACTGACAAACATTCGGAAATATGCCGAGGTTTTAGATGCTTCCGTAACAGTAAGGGAAATGGACAATGTTGTCCGGGTAATGGTTGAAGATAAGGGGAAAGGGTTTGATCTCGGGAACCAGTCTCCAGGAGTTGGGCTGTTCAGTATGGATGAACGGGCTCGTTCAGTCGGGGGCACCTTGTCAATTAATACTGAACCGGGGATTGGCACGAAAATCATTCTGGAAGTGCCGATATCTAAGGATTAAAGATTGTGGGTTTAAGTATATCAGCGGATTCTTCGGTTGTATCAGCGAATCAAATAATCAGAATGATATAAAAGGCTGCCCCGAAAAGCGGGGCAGCCTCTTTATTGTTAAAGTTTAAACGAACTCTTCAAGGAAACAATCCTATTAAACACAAGCTTTTCTCCATACGCAGTATCCTTCGGATCAACATTGAAATAACCATGCCGGAAAAATTGGAATTTGTCATGCGGCTGGCATTCCTTCATGTTTGGCTCAACATAGCCTTGGTGCACTTCCAGCGAATTTGGATTCACTTTATCAAGGAAAGTCGCGCCTTCATCTTCCTCTGTCTCATCTAAAATCAGCGGCTCGTAAAGACGGAACTCAGCAGGAACGGCATGTGCCGCTTCGACCCAATGAATAGTTCCTTTTACTTTTCGGCCAGTAAAGCCCGTACCGCTCTTTGTTTCAGGATCATAGGTGCAGCGCAGTTCAACCACTTTGCCATCTGCATCCTTGACAATTTCCTCGCATTTAATGAAATACGCATGCTTCAGACGGACCTCATTGCCAGGGAAGAGGCGGAAGTACTTTGCTGGCGGGTTTTCCATAAAATCATCCTGCTCAATGTAAATCTCACGGGAGAATGGAATTTTCCGCATTCCCATATCCGGATTTTCCGGGTTGATTTCTGCATCCAAAAGCTCAATTTGTCCCTCTGGATAGTTGGTGATGACCACTTTTAATGGATTAATAATACCCATTGTCCGTGGCGCCTTTAATTTTAAATCCTCGCGGACGAAGTGCTCGAGCATTTCCACATCAACTGTAGCATTATTTTTGGTAACAGCCGTTTCACGAACAAACGCCCGGATCGACTCAGGGGTGAAGCCTCTTCTGCGCATTCCGGAAATGGTCGGCATACGCGGGTCATCCCAGCCATCAACAAACCCTTCATCAACTAGCTGCTTCAGCTTCCGCTTGCTCATTACAGTATTGGTTAAATTCAAGCGGCCAAATTCGATTTGCTGCGGTGTGTTCTCCATCTCACATTGTTCAACAACCCAATTATAAAGTGGACGCTGATCCTCGAATTCAATCGTACAGATAGAGTGGGTAACCCCTTCAATCGCATCCTCGAGCGGATGAGCGAATGCATACATCGGATAGATACACCATTTATCGCCTGTATTATGATGTGTGGCGTGAGAAATACGGTAAATAACCGGGTCGCGAAGGTTAATATTTGGCGAAGCCATATCGATTTTCGCACGTAACACCTTTTCACCGTTACTAAACTCACCAGCACGCATCCGTTCAAATAAGTCAAGATTCTCTTCGATGGAACGGTCCCGATACGGGCTTTCCTTACCGGGCTCAGTTAGTGTTCCTCGGTATTCACGAATTTCATCTGCGCTTAAGTCATCAACGTAAGCAAGCCCTTTTTTGATTAGCAGGACAGCGCGGTTGTACATTTCCTCAAAATAGTTGGAGGCAAATAATAAGTCGTCCCATTCAAAGCCGAGCCACTTGACGTCCTCTTTGATAGAGTTTACATATTCAATATCTTCTTTTAAAGGATTCGTGTCATCAAAGCGCAGGTTAGTCAGTCCGTTAAAATCATCCGCCAAGCCAAAATTTAAAATGATGGATTTGGCGTGGCCAATATGTAAATAGCCGTTTGGCTCAGGCGGAAAGCGGGTCACGATTTTGTCGTGCTTGCCTGATTCCAAATCTTTTATCATTATATCCTTAATAAAGTTAGATGTTTGATTATCCATCCTTTTCAACCTCTCTCATCGTATCTACTTATTATTCATAACATAAATACTGATATTTTTCCATTGTTCCTATCATTTCATCCGAAAAAACAGGTATAAAGAAGGTTAAGGGAAAAAAAGATGCCGGCGATCTAAGGTTCGCTGGCATCTACTTTATAATTATGAAGCTTTTTCTAATTGTAATTCCTCATTCGAAGAGGATGAACGACTTAATTTTTCTAAAACAATCCCAGCCAAACCACCGGCCAAAGCTGGAACAACCCAGCCTAAACCAACGGAGGCAAATGGAAGATTGCTCATTACATGGTTTAGAACGCTCGACTCAAGACCAAACATTTTTAAGCCGTCATACAGGCTGACAAGTCCAGTGAGCAGCATGGCTCCCGCGTATACCTTATGGGAACCGCCGAACAGGCGATGGCAGAATGCCAGTACGACAAGAACAATTGTTAATGGGTATGCCATTACAAGGAATGGCACAGAAACGGCGATAATTTGGTTCAAGCCTAGGTTGGCAATCAAGAAACTAAGAATCGTTACAGCAGTTACGACAAAACGGTAGCTTAGCTTTGGCAGTATTTTTGAAAAATATTGACCGCAAGCGATTGTCAAACCGACACAGGTTGTAAAGCAGGCGAGTGTAAAAATTAGACCAAGCAGAACCTTGCCGCTGCTGCCTAAGACAATAGTAGAAGCAGTTGATAACAATGCTGTACCGTTATCAAATGTTCCATAAGCCGCCATTTTTGCACCAAGGAACCCGATAGCAACATATACAAGTGCCAGTGCCACACCAGCAACCATACCCGTTTTAAGAGTGTAAGCCGTTAATTGTTTCTTCTCAGTTACACCTTTTTGTTTCAAGGCAGTTAAAATTACAATCCCAAACGCTAGCGCTGCTAAGGCATCCATGGTGGAATAACCATCGATAAAGCCTTTGAAAAGGGACGCTGTTTGATACGTTTCAGACGGAGCCTGAAGCGGTTTATCAAGTTTTGCAAATCCTAATACACACAAAACAACAATTGACAATAATAATGCCGGTGTTATGATGCGGCCCATATAGTCGACCACTTTTGATGGATTTAAGCTTAATAAATAAACAAGTAAAAAGAATACTGCTGTAAAGCCGAACAATAGAACGGTCTGGCTGACAGATACATTTCCCAAAAACGGCTTGAAGCCCATTTCAAAAGCGACGTTGGCGTTGCGTGGAACCCCGAAGAATGGTCCGATTGATAAATAGACAACGATTGTAAAAATGGTCCCGAACCATGGATGAACACGGTTCCCTAAAGTATTAGCGCCGTCCTTTACAAGGGAAATTGCAACCAAAACAAGTAAAGGCAATCCAACCGCTGTTACAACAAACCCGGTAATCGCCGGCCAGAAGGAAGTTCCTGCGCCCATTCCCAAAAAGGGTGGGAAAATGAGGTTGCCCGCACCAAAAAACATTGAAAATAGCATGAGTCCAACAAATAGTGTGTCTTTCTTTTTCATAATTCTCTCTCCCTTTTGACGATTTTCTAAAAACAATACAAAAAGCCCGTCCCTATGGATAGGGACGAGCATGCTCGCGTTACCACCCTACTTCCGCAACACAAAAAAACAGTTGCGGCTCTCGATCAACGTACCATCATACGTGTCCTATTGTAACGGCAGGCGGTCCGGCAGAGCTTACTTGGTTTTTCAGCCCTGCATCTCGGAGATGATTTTCACTTGCGTCCTGACACCGGCTTTCACCACCCGCCGGCTCTCTAAAGTCTAAGAATTACAAGCTACTCTTCTCGTCATCAATTTTGAAGTTTCTAAAAAGTCGAAATAAATTTTATAGATTGATTATATTATACTTCCATAATATTTCAAGTACTTTTTTAAAAAAAAATTATTTGACGGAATTTAGTCGCTAATTTGACAGCTTTATGAATTACCTAAATGCGATGATTAAAATCACATATCCATATTTTCCTGTTCCTTATAGTTAAGATATGAGGAACGGAGGGAACTTTATGAAGTCAAAAGCCTGGTATAGGAAACAGTTGAAACGAAAGCCTGTTCAAATAACTCGATATGCTGTTCAAGCTATTTTCCTGTTATTTTTGTTATACGTTGGACTAAGATTCTATCAGTTTTATATGCACTTTGAAACGCTTGGGGAAAAGCCTTTTGTTGAGCGTCCATCGGCAGTCGAGGGGTTTCTTCCAATCAGCGCCTTGGTAGCGTTGAAGGTTTGGCTGACAAGCGGCGAATTTGATATGATTCACCCGGCCGGACTTGTCTTATTTGCCTTTTTTATCGGATCGGGGCTTATCTTTCGCAAATCGTTTTGCAGCTGGTTCTGTCCGGTTGGAACCGTCAGTGAAATAGCAGCTTGGTTTGGACGAAAGCTTTTTAAAAAGAATTTTGAGATACCAACTTGGCTGACTTGGATTTTAACTCCGTTAAAATATTTACTCCTGTATTTTTTCATCAGTATGATTCTTGCGATGCCGACGTTTGAGGCAAAGGCATTTTTAGATGAACCGTATAATAAAATTTCTGATGTAAAAATGCTGCTGTTCTTTTTAAACATCGGCGGTTTTGCTTTGAAGGTCATCTTAGTGATCTTTGTCCTGTCCTTATTCTTCAGAAACTTCTGGTGCCGTTTCCTGTGCCCATATGGCGCAATGATCGGCCTTGGCTCCCTGTTCAGAATTACAAAGGTGCGCCGTAATGAAGATACCTGTACGAACTGTGAAATGTGTACAAAGGTATGTCCGCAAAGAATCAAGGTTCATACAAAAAAGGTTGTGGCATCTCCAAATTGCAACGCCTGCATGTCCTGTGTGGAGGCCTGCCCTATTAAGGATACATTGAACATGACTGTAGTGAACAAAAAAGTAAATAAATGGTTTATACCTGTTGGTTTTCTTGCACTATTCTTCATTGTAGTTGTTGTTGCAAAAATAACCGGCCACTGGGACACGATTATCACTTATAAAGAATGGCAGCAATTGATTCCGGATGCGAACTATGTTGGCCACTAAGAGGCCCGTCTTTTTTGAAAAACTGTTTCTTGTTAAATAGAAAAATATCTTTTAAAATTAAGACAACTCATATGAACAGGTATTAAATAGATTGGACTGATTTATTGATGCTTTTTGTTACGGAAATGCCAAAGGAAGCGAAGGAAAAAATCCTTTATTCCTCACTAGTTCTATTTACCAATGAGGGGTATAAAAACACCTCAGTTCTTGATATTGTCGAGATGGCAAGAGTCTCCAAAACAACCTTTTACCAGCATTTCAACAGCAAGGAAGAATTATTGTCCAGCCTCTTTGACGTGGTGGCAACCGAAATACTTCAAGAGGTAAACTTGGCCATTGACAAAGAAACCCGGACAGCTTATAAGGCGTACGTAGGAATCCGCCGCTATATCGAGATATGTTTTACTGACGTAAAAGTGGCCAATTTAATGCTTGTGGAGTCAGTCGGTGTTTCCCAAGACGTAGAGATGGCCAGAAGTGAGGCCCACCGCCGCTTTGCGCAGCTGATGTTTCAAACGGTCCGAGGCTACCTTCCTGAAACTGCTTCCGAGACAGAACTGCATATCGTATCCCAGGCCATGATTGGAGCCATAAATGAAGTAGTTGTACAAAACTATAAAGGAAAGGATGACAGTCCTTACCATTATGATGATTTAGCCCGGCTTCTCAACCGAATAGTCATCGCAGCATTCGTTAATTTAACCAATTAACGGGTGCTTTTTTTTGGCATTCTTGCCTGAATACCGAGGAAAACAACATATTCATAGGGGGATGTCGAAAAGTATCGAAATTTTTCTATTGGACAATACGAGTACGTATTGGTATCATAAAAATATCTGAAAATTCAGCACTATCCATTTAAAGGAGGCAAATGGGGGTCATTTTCTTTTAAATATAACGATGGTATGTAAAGACTGCTTTGACACAGAACAGAACCTTCTGGGCGGAGAAGAATATGATACCAATAATGCTTCCGGACCGCTAATACTTTATATCTATTTTAGGAGGGATTAATCATGTCAAAAACAATTGAAGAATATTCTTTAGCAGATTTAATGAAAAAAATTGAAGAAACATTAAATGGGAATTCCGGTCCGATTGAAGGCTTCCAAGCAACCTATCAATTTGACATAACCGGCGATGATGGCGGCACATACCAGATTCAATTTAAGGATGGCAAGTCAGCGGTCAAGGAAGGCTCTGTAACACCTGCGGACTGTACTTTAATTATGTCTTTGAAAAGTTTCCACCAATTCATGCTCGGCAAATTAAACGGCACGATGGCATTCATGACCGGCAAGCTGAAAATTAAAGGGGATATGGGTAAGGCCTTAAAGATTGAAAGCATTCTTCGTCAATATAACGTAAAAGACAGTTTGTAAGATTAAGCGGCCCGGTAATTTACCGGGTTTTCTTTAAAATCTAAATTTGATAGGAGGTTGCCAATGAAGGCGAATAATCTAGTGGAAGTCGTTGCCCGCACTGCCCGCCGCTACGCTGATAAGGATGCATTTTTATGGAAGCAGAATGGGAAATGGCATGGAATCAGCTATTTTACCTTTTGGGAAAAAGTGAAACAGGTGGCAGCAGGCCTTGCCCATCTTGGAGTAAAACGAAATGATAAGATTGCAATATTATCAGAAAATAACCCCTACTGGCCGGTAGCTGATTTGGCCATTTTAAGTCTGGGGGCTGTCAGCGTGCCCATCCACTCAACGCTTCCAAATGACCAAGTCGAGTATATATTAAATAATGCTGATTGCACCTTTATTTTTGTTCAAGATGAAAACTATTTAAAAAAGGTGCCTCAAAATGGGAGCGTTCCCATGAAAACGGCGCTTATCTTCACACCTAAGAACTTCACCGAAACAGACACCCTTCTATCACTGCAGCATTTGGCCCAACTTGGATCTGTATACCCGTTAGATAATTGGGAATCAATTTGGGATAAATTGACCAGGGACGACCTCGCCACGATTATCCACACGTCAGGAACAACAGGCAACCCGAAAGGAGCAATGCTATCACACGGCAATATACTGGCTAACATCGAAGGAGTTCAATTCTGGGTGCTTGAGGCAAGACCATCCGATGTGATGCTTTCCCATTTGCCGCTATCGCACGTGTTTGAGCGGATGGCCGGACAATTTATGCCATTATCAGTCGGCTCAACCATCGCTTATGCTGAAGGAATCGAAAAGGTTCAAGAAAACCTTTTGGAGGTCAGGCCAACTGTGTTAGTCAGCGTACCTCTTCTGTTTGAACGAGTCTATGCAACTGCCCAGAGAATGGTCGAATCCGGTACGCCATTACGGAAGAAAATATTTAAATGGGCAATTGGAGTGGGTTTGAAAAAATACGAGCATTATTTAAGCAAAAGCTTTGATGATTTCATGAAAGAAGGCTTCCTGCCTAAAGAAATCAAGCGCAGCTGGAAGATTGCCAATGCCCTTGTCTACAAAAAGGTTAAAGCTAAGCTTGGAGGCAGAGTAAGAGGGCTTATTTCTGGAGGAGGTGCTTTAAATCCGGAAATTGGCAAGTTCTTCTGGGCTGTCGATATTCCGGCACTTGAAGGCTACGGTCTGACGGAAACGGCGCCTGTTGTCTGTACAAATCCGATGGTCCGTTCCAAGGTAGGGACTGTTGGCAAACCGCTTCCGAATTTGGAGATAAAAATTGCTCCGGATGGTGAGGTATTGGTCAAAGGTCCAAGTGTTATGAAGGGTTATTACAAGAATGAAGAAGCGACCGCAGAGGTATTCGAAGATGGCTGGTTTAAAACCGGGGACATCGGCAGTATCGATGAAGAAGGCTATTTAAAAATTGTCGACAGAAAAAAACGGATTATTGTCCTGACGACAGGAAAGAATGTCGCCCCGCAGCCAGTTGAAAATGCGATGACTCAAAGTATTTATATATCTAATGCAGTTCTTGTTGGCCAGGACAAAAAGTATGTCATTGCCTTAATCACCCCAAGCCTGGAGAATCTTTTGCCATGGGCAGAAAAGAAAGGGCTTTCCGGAAATATCGAGCAGCTGTTAAGGGAGCCGGAAGTGCAGCACTTGTTATTAAAGGAAGTGGCCAAATTCACGAAAAAGTTTGCCAAGTATGAACAGCCAAAAAAGGCTGTCATTATTGGTAAGGAGTGGACAGTTGATGATGGTGAACTGACCCCGTCTTTAAAGGTCCGCCTGCCGGAAATTCAGAAAAAATACAAGGACGTTATCGAACATGCCTACGTGGAGGAAAGCTTTATGGATATGCGGATTGCCGCTAATGAGGCGGCAGTTGGCTTATCAGTAAGCCATGAGCGAAGCGGTGGCCATTAAAAAAAAGCGTGAACCACATTCAGAGGTTCACGCTCATTTTATTTTGGCTATTAAACAGCCAGCATTAAAGCTAAATATCCAGCAAGGATAAATAGGATACTCATGATAATGGACATCATTTTTGCCGCCTTTTTGGTAAAGGTTAAGACGATCATTCCCAAAAAAATGAATGCTAATATGAAAAGCCCAACTGACATGAGACCTGGTGAAAAATGCAGCGGAAATGTAACCTTGCCATCATGAAAAAAGGTAAAGAGCAGTGAGTAACCAGACTCGGAAAGCGTTGATTGGATATTATGCGGAGGCGATTCCTGGCCAAGTGCCCCTGTTATTGAAAAGATCAGTAACACGACAACACTTTCAAGTCTCACCCAAGGAAGCGGATTAAATGCCGCGTCACTTGATAGTTTTTTCCGAATCAGGATGCTGTTAATAAAAGCAAATGCCAAAAGCGGAGCAATGGCTAAATGTTTAAGCAGAAGTGCTTGTCCCCAAGATAAAGACCACGAATTGACATAGTCCCCTTCATTCATCGTATAGCTCATCAGGTCAAATCCTGTCAGGGCAATCAGGACTAAACAAATGACGGCCACGGGGGTAAACCACTTTAAGAACCGCTTCCAATTATCATGATTTTTTGAAAACCAGCCGACCGTTACGAGAATTCCTATCCATGTGCAAACGGTAAGAAAATGGGTCGAATGGGTGAAATAACCCTGCCATCCCGCAATGGAGCTGGCATGACTCGCTGAGCCTCGCACATTAATTAAAATGATGGTAAAGATAAGCCCTATCAAGGAAAAGATTCGCTTTTTCTCAAGGTGGATAGGTATTAAAAAAATCAACAGAATAAAGCTGATCACACCAGTACGAACCCAAGACTTCCCAACCTCAAAGTTGAGGAGCACGGATTTAATGGTCATACCTACCCCTAGGTCCTTATACAAATAAAGAATGATTTTTAAAACCGGAACAAACGAAAGAAAAGCAACTCCGAGAGTTGCTGTAAGCAGTATACCTTTTGGGATTTTTATTTGAGGCCGAGCCGTTTCCGGAACAAGCTGTACAATAAAACTTCCTAACAATAAGGAAAAGCACAAATAAAGTAAGGCTTCGCTAAGGACATTTGCTATGAACATTAAGCACGCTTCCTTCTATAGAGTAACCAATAGCTTCCCGCACCGACGACAATTAAAAGGCCGACTGAGGCAGGGATCACATAGTTTTTAAAGGTCGGTTGGTCTGTTTCAACATTCTTAGCCATAACAGCGGCACTCTTAGCTTTCTGTTCTTTTGCTGCAGTATCGGCAGTTTTGTCTGCCTTTTCTGTTGATGCTTGCTCAGTAGAAGTGCCTTCTGTTGAAGCAGCAGCTTTTTGAATCTCAGGGAGCTGCACCGTAAATGGAATATCGCCTTCTAATAAATGTCCGTCAATTCCGATAATCTTCCAATGTACAGTATATCCGCCGTTTTCTAATTTATCCGTTGGCGTTCCCACTAATTTATTGCCATCAACAGTAACCTGTGTCAGAGGGATTTCCGTACCGTTTTGATTTTTCAATGAAAAGCTGCTGGTTTGTTCTAATTTAGTTTCAAAGGTAAGGGTAATATCTTTAAGTTCCTGTGTTACCACCTCGCCATTTTTCGGAGAGGAATCTTCCAAATGGGAGTGTGCAAATACATTGGTTCCTAATAGAAAAAACAACATAGATACCATAAAGGAGATTTTTTTAATCATTATTTTCAACTCCATTATATTGTAAACTTCCTTGTTGTTCATTCTATCATTTTTCTTCCCATGAATATTATTTTGAAAGCATTGTTCACAAACATGTCAAATTATCTGTCGGATTGCTTAGAAGTTTAATTCGATATTCGCAATGTTCATCCCCGCTGACATTACATTTCACTTCGTTAACCATGATTTTTCCATCATAAAATCGGGAGATTGCCCCTTCTAAGATGGCTCCTTCCAAATCACATGTTTTATTTCCAGGATGAACAGGCAGTCCTTTGCAAAAACAATCTTCAATTTTTATATGGACTTCTTTCTCGGAAGCTTCGATAATGCTAGGAATACCAATTTTTAATGCCTCAAAAAAAGAAAGTGCCTCCGCAAGATTACTGACTGGCAAACTCTGTCCAATTTTCCTGCCTACAGTCAAGGTTGTATTTTTTCCTTTCATTGGTAAACCCTGATACATCCCAATTAAACGCACAGATCGAAACAACTCTAAGGGAACAAAATTTCCTAATGTTTTTCGATCAATCCTCTTCATGTCTTCATATGTAAATAGCTCCATTGATGAAATCACCCTTTTTATAACTTTCTATTTGCACATAAGTTTATCTAAAAAAAATAAATTGTCCTTGATTTAAATCAATTAGGTTAGTTGAAGAAAACGATATACTAGTCTCAAATACTTCTATCAAAGGAGGATTGTTGGTATCGACAAAATGAATACAGAAATATTGAATCAGTTCCATATGCCGATTCTAATCATCCAAAAGGATGGAGAGATTATTTTTTTAAACAAAGGCTTTCTTAAGGTGAGTGGATACTCAGCATCCGAATTAGTCGGCGATGACGTAAATAAGGTTCTGCCGTCCTTCCAATCCTCTGTAGAAACTGAAGGCAGTCTGATTTATTTAAAAACTAAAAAAGGGCTGGATACGCCGAAATGGCTGGTCATCCATCCGTTTGAAGAATCTAATATGCTGGGATTAGTCTTAAAGGAAATTCAGACGAGCGGAATTGACCCTTTAACCTTGCTGCCGAATCGTTATTTATTTCAAAAGTATTTACAGCGGGAGATTAAAAAAGCTAACAACAGCAATTCTTTGCTCGCCCTATTTTTTGTTGATTTGGATCGGTTTAAATTTATCAACGACACACTCGGTCATGCTTATGGGGATTTATTACTAAAAGAGGTTGCAAGTAGATTAAAGAAGTTTGCCGGTTCCGGGAAAATGGCTTCCCGGATGGGAGGAGATGAATTCATTTTATTAGATTGGAGCCTGCGCCTAGAAACAGATGTAGATGCTCATGCAACGGAACTAATCAGCTTATTCAATAAACCATTTACATTATTTGAAACGGAGATCTATATATCACCAAGCATCGGTGTCAGTCTCTACCCCTATGATGGGGATGACATGGAGACATTAATGGTCAATGCGGATAATGCCATGTACCGGGCAAAGCGTAAAGGGAAATCAAACGTTCATGATATAACAGCTGGAATGTATGAACGACTGATGATCGAAAATCATCTGCGAAGTGCATTGGAGAATAAAGAATTTCAGCTCCATTTTCAGCCTCAAATTGATTTAAAGGAAAATAGGGTGATTGGAATGGAGGCATTATTGCGATGGAAAAACCCCGAGCTTGGTAATATACCTCCGTCTGAATTTATTCCAATTGCTGAAGAAACAGGATTAATCGTACCAATTGGCTATTGGGTGTTAAGGGAAGCTTGCAAAAGAATAAAACAGTGGATCAAGATAAGGAACCAGTATGTAAAGGTTGCAGTGAATTTATCCGCCAAGCAATTTTTGCAGTATGACATTGCGGAAACTGTCCAAAATTTATTGGGCGAATTTAATATTCCTCCGGACTGTCTGGAACTAGAAATAACAGAAAGCATGATGATGTATGACTTGGGTTCAGCTGCCCAAACATTAAAAGGCTTAAAAAAACTGGGCGTTCAAATTGCTATTGACGATTTTGGAAAAGGGTATTCCTCTTTGCAGTATTTACAAAGACTACCGCTGGATAGTTTAAAAATTGATCGGTCATTTATCCTTGATATTGACACCAATCCGAGCAGCAAGGCCTTAACCCATGCTATATCCAACTTGGCCCATTCGCTTAACTTAAAGGTTATTGCGGAGGGGGTAGAAACCAAGAATCAACTGCATGAGGTTAAAACGCTAAATTGTGATGGGGTTCAAGGGTTTTATTATAGTAAGCCACTTAGTGCTAATGAGGCAAATAACTTTTTAATTCAATATAAGGGAGAGCGCGAATTATGTTTGAGATAGTTGATAAGAAAGCGGTCATGGATGTCCGGGAACGAATTGCGAAGGGGGAACATCCACGCCGAGAAATATTAAATTTTATTAAAGCAGCCCCCATCGGAACTATTTTTGAGATTCATCTGCCATTTCGGGCGGAACCGCTTATTGCGAATTTGCAGTCCTTGGGGATGAATGTCATTGTGAATGAGCTTGATCCAATGCATGTCCGCCTCATGTCCGTCAAACTTGATGAGTTTTAAGAGATTTCGGCAATTTTCTTAAGTTGTTCCAGCTCCAGAATCTGAATTTGCCTTGGACCGTCCAGCACAATCAGCTTTTGCTTCGCAAACGCCAAAAGCTTACGGCTGACCGATTCTGGAGTTGTGCCTATATAACTCGCTAAATCCCTTTTTGTGATGGGAAGCGTAAATGCCCCACCTTCAGTCCGCTGTTTATCATGAAATAGTATCAAGGCTCTGGCCAGACGCTGTTCCACTTCCATTAGACTTAATTGTCCCATAGATTCATCTGCTTCAAAAAGCCGGTCATTTAGGGCAAGCAAAAAGCGATAGGACAAATCCGCATTACTTTCCATTGTTTTCACAAAATCCTTTTTATCAATGTAACAAATAACAGTAAGGGGCCCGGCAGCTTCCGCATCTACATAATGCTTATCATTTTTCAATAATGAAAACAGCCCGAAAAAATCCCCCGGGAACAGCAAACGTACGATTTGTTCCTTTCCTTCCGCAGACATTTTAGTTAATTTAATCAATCCTTCATTAACTACAAATAAGGCTTCAGATTGTTCTCCATTGCGAAAAATGAATTCCCCTTTACTGAAGGATCGGCTCCTTGTTACCTTTTGCAAAATTTGCCGATCTACTTCATTCAACCCTTTAAAAACAGGTACAGACATGAGACATGAAGCTTCATGTGAGCAGCCATGTTCACAGCACATTCTAATTTCACCCCTTAATCGACCATTTCTAATTCCATTTTATCTGGTTTCTAATATGCTTGTAGTGATATCTATCAATACATTTTATCAATATGTTGTTCTATTTTAAGAACGTAATGTTCGTTTATCTGTTATAATAAATTTATCTTTGTCCTTATATATATCACGTATCGGCATATTACTTTGTAGAAAGACTGTATAGTGAAAGGGGGGCTAATGTGAGGCTTTGCTTTTTCTTGTTGGGTGCAGGGACGTTGGATGCGCTTTTGACACATTTCGGAATATCTTTAGGAGTCGTGGAAGAGGGAAATCCTCTGATAAAGGCGGTAATTGAAAAAGGCTGGGAGTATTTTTACCTGATTAAAGTTTTCCTTCCCCTTTTGTTAATTGGTTTATATTATCTTAATCCCTTAAAGGGAAGGGTTCGAACCCTTTTAATTTCCGCCTGTGTTCTTTATTTTTCTGTGCTAATTTTCCATATGGCATGGATTCTCCTCTATCTCAATACCTCAGCCTAACCTTTGCCAACTAGACACTTGCAACTAATTACGTTAGTATCAAATACAACATGAAAAATGATTTAGAAAAGGGAGTACAACATGTTAAATAATTTAAAGCCATTTTTACAAGAGGCATGGGAAAAGTCTGGATTTCAAACTGCCACCGCCGTTCAAGAACAGGCTGTTCCATTAATTCTAGAGGGAAAAGATGTGATTGCCGAATCGCCCACGGGAACCGGAAAAACTCTAGCCTATTTACTGCCATTGCTCAATCAAATAGATGCTGATGCGCAGTCCCTTCAAGCGGTTGTACTGGCTTCCTCCCAGGAGCTGGTGATGCAGATTTTTCAAGAATTCCAGAAATGGTCCGAAGGCAGCGGCATCAGGGGCACATCGATTATCGGCGGGGCCAACCTGAAACGCCAGCTTGAAAAATTAAAAAAGCGCCCGCATGTCATCTTTGCTACGCCAGGACGGCTGCTCGAATTAATTAAGCAGAAAAAAGTGAAAATGCACGAAGTCAAAATGATTGTTTTGGATGAAGGCGACCAGCTGCTTATTCATGAGCATTTGGGTTCAGTGCAAACTATTGTGAAATCCACGATGGCCGACCGGCAAGTCGTGTTGTTTTCTGCGACACTGAAGCCTGCGGTCGAAAAGACTGCTAAGGAATTAGCAAAAGAGCCGGAATTTTTACGAGTTTCCCGGAATGATTTGGCTTCAGCCAGTGGAAAGGTTGAGCATGTTTATTTTGTCTGCGAACGCCGTGACAAAATCAAATTGCTTGAAAAAATAGCCCGCCTTGAAGGCAGCAAGTCGCTTGCCTTTATCAATGATATCGGCGAACTCGAGGTGCTGAAGGAAAAATTCGATTTTAAAGAACTTTCAGTTGGAATATTACATAGTGAAATGAAAAAGCTGGACCGTCAGGCGGTTTTGAAGGCTTTCCGCGATGGAAACCTGAAAATGCTGATTGCGACTGATGTGGCGGCAAGAGGGCTTGATATTCAGGGAGTCACTCATGTTGTCCAGATTGACATGCCAAAAGATATTACCCAGTATATCCACCGCGCCGGCAGAACCGGAAGGATGGGAGCGGATGGCATGGTCATCTCACTGGTAACAGACCGGGAAGAGCGGGAATTAAAACAGTATGGCCGAGAATTAAAAGTGTCGGTTGAAAAAAGAATTTTCTATGGAGGGCAAATCGTGGCGGAGCAGCAGACGCTGCGGCGTTAGAGGGTTGTGGATTTTCCACAGCCTTTTTTTCATAATGGAAAAGGATTTTAGGTAACTTTCTTGAATAATAAGAGGTGAAATTGGAGGGGAAACGTGATGCAAAGTCCAAAATTAAAAAAGTTTTTTGAAGAATGGCTTGAGGAAGTTACCATTAGTGAAATTCAAGAAAAATTAGAAAGCGGCGAGCTTACATCCAAGGAATTGGTCCTGTTATATTTAAAACGGATTTCAGTTTATGATAAGGAGATTCATTCGGTTCTGGAAATAAATCCAGATGCCTTACAGATAGCGGAAGCACTTGATGTAGAAAGAAAAGTGAAGGGGCCGCGCAGTCCGCTGCATGGCGTTCCGATTTTAATAAAGGACAATATTGACACTCATGACAAAATGCATACCAGTGCCGGGTCGCTAGCTTTAAAGGATTCAATTGCCTTGAAGGACTCCTATGTAGCCGAGCAATTACGCAAAGCCGGTGCGGTTATTCTTGGTAAAACAAATATGACGGAATGGGCCAATTTCATGGCGTATGGAATGAAAAGCGGCTACAGCTCGCGCGGTGGGCAGGTATTAAATCCATATGGCCCAGGTAAATTTGATGTCGGCGGGTCCAGTTCGGGATCGGGTGCTGCAGTGGCTGCCAATTTCGCTGCAGCCGCGGTTGGGACGGAAACTTCTGGGTCAATTTTAAATCCTTCCTGTCAGAATTCGCTAGTCGGCATTAAACCGACAGTCGGTTTGATTAGCCGGCGGGGGATTATTCCAATTGCCCATACTCAGGATACGGCAGGACCGATGGCAAGAACGGTCGAAGATGCTGCTATTCTCCTGGGCGCCTTATGCGGAAGAGATGAGGCAGACCCAATTACGCTGACTAATCCGCTGGCCGGGGTCAATTTTTCAAAAGGTCTTCTTAAGGACTGTTTGGCAGGTAAAAGGATTGGCATCGCTGTTGATGGGTTCCTTGAGCTGTTAACAAAGGAAAAGCAAGAAGTCTTTCAGGCAACGGTGGAGGCTTTGAAATCGTCTGGTGCGGAAGTGGTGGAAAAAATTGAAATTCCTTGCGCCAAAGCGGAATGGAAATATGATGTGTTAAACTATGAATTTAAGCCAGACCTGAATGCCTATTTGAATGGTTTACACCCATCTATTACAGTTCGCAGCTTGCGCGACTTGATTGCGTTTAACCATGCGGATGAAGAGCGAATGCTGAAATATGGCCAGGCAGTGCTGCTGGAGTCTGAACAGACAAGCGGATCTTTAACAGAGTCTGCTTATGTTGATGCGTTGGAATTCGACTTATATCATTCGACCAAGCAAGGAATTGATTATGCTTTGGAAAAATATCGGTTGGATGCAATTGTATTTCCAGGTGATGAAGGGTCGCACATTAGCGCCAAAGCGGGCTATCCATCCATCGCTGTGCCGGCTGGGTTTACTGTTAGTGGTGAGCCGGTGGGGATCACGTTTGCCGGAACCGCCTACAGTGAACCGGTTTTGATTGAGGTGGCCTATGCCTTCGAACAGCTGACAAAATTAAGAAAAGTACCTGTTTTAAGTTTAGAATAAGTCATTTTGTTTTCACTCATACTATCAATGACTTTTTAAAAAAGGAGCTGATTAGTGTGGGTAGAACGAAACTCGGCAACGCGAATGCCCAGCGTAATAACAACCGCAAGAAAGCCATGAAAACAAGCTCTGAATTGGTTGAATTTGAAACTGGCGAAGCTTTAAAACAGAACCGTCCGCACGGGAACCCTAGATAATTGAGATAAAAACGCCTCCCTTGAGCGACTGGGAGGCGTTTTTTTAAGGGACACCCTAAATACAGTTAAAAAGCCAGGCGGAGAGCCTGGCTCAGGTATCATTTTAATTACCTATTTTTAAAGTAATTCCATTTTTATGGGAATACTTTCCGATTTGGTGTGTTTACTTTCCGATTTTGAACCGTTACTTTCCACTCTGTTGAATTTACTTACACATTTTCGCCAAATACTTTCAAGATTTCCTTATTTACTTTCCAACCCCTATTAAAAGTAGCATTCCCTTACCTAAATTCACCCTTCCGACAGCAATTCCAGTCCTTCCTTGGCCGGACCTTCGATCACTTCGCCTTTAAAGGAATAGCGGGAACCGTGGCATGGGCAGTCCCAGGTCTTTTCGGCATGGTTCCACTCACATTCACAGCCGAGATGGGTGCAGGTTGTGTCTACCACAAAAAGCTTGCCGTTATCATCCTTGTAGCCTCCGGCCCTTTTCCCGTTAAACATGACGGAACAGCCCTCCCCAGCAACCAACTCATCTGCATCCTTCGGAACAAATTCAATTTTCCCTTTAATAAGGTGTTTGGCCACATCCAAGTTCGTCGTAATGACATTTTTTAATTCAGGGTCTGCCTGGAACCGATGCGGTGAATACAGGTCTTTATAAGGATTGTCCCGGCCCAATACATAATCCCGGAGCAGATGACCGGCAAAAATACCTGTTGTCATACCCCATTTCTTAAAGCCGGTCGCCAGCAAAACATTCAACCGGTCTTCCGTAATCGGGCCGATATATGGTACCTTGTCCAAGGTAATCAAATCCTGCGCGGACCAGCGGTAGGCATACTCCTTGATCCCAAATACCTCTTCAGCAAAGGCCTCCAAAGCTTCAAAATGCTTCATCGTGTCTTCGCCCTGGCCAGTTTTATGCTTCTCACCGCCCACAATAATCAACTTTTCCCCATCTATAGGCGTATAACGGATGGAGCGGGGCGGGTCGTCGGCGCTAATATACATGCCGCCGGGATACTCTTTAGCTGGCTTGATTCCAATGGCGTAGGATCTGCTCGCATACATTCTTGCAAAATATAGCCCCGGTTTATCGTAAAAAGGAAAATGCGAAGCCATGATCACATGCTTGCACGATACACGATTGCCGCCTTTGGTTACCACCACAGGCTGGGAACCTTCCGCATCCTCAATATCCCAAGCCGTCGTATGTTCATAAACCTGACAGCCGGCCTTCACAGCTTCATCCAAAAGTGCCCGCAAAAACTTCAACGGGTGATACTGGGCCTGGTTATGCATGGCCAAAGCTCCTGTTACCTGAATATTGAAGGGTATTGTATCCTTTAACGTGCCAGGAATCCCCAAGCGCTGGTAGGCCTCAGATTCGGTTCCTAGCTTCTTTTTCGACTGCTCTGTAGTGGCATACACATAGGCATCTTCTTTGCTGAAATCACAGTCAATTCCTTTTTCGTTTACAAGCCGTTCGACGAACTCAATAGCCGAAGAGGTCGATTCGTAATACTGTCGGGCCTTTTCCTCCCCAAAATGACTAATCAATTCATCATAAATAATGTCATGCTGGGCCGTTAATTTAGCGGTCGTATGCCCTGTAGTGCCGTTTAACACAATGCCGGCCTCCAAAATTGCGACCTTAAGGCCTTCCTGTGTCAATAAATAGGCGGCGGTGATACCGGTTATTCCAGCGCCGACCACAGCCACATCAACAGACAAATCTTCATTTAAGGCTTCAAAAGAAGGCAATTCGATTTCCCGCCAATAAGGCTTTGGAAATCTTGGAACTTTATTAGAACTCATAAATACCCTCCATTACCAAAATAATCTCTTGTTTAATTTTTCCTAAAATGAAAAATCAATGTAAGCTAAATAAAAAAGAACCCTGCGTAAACAGGGTCCGTGCGAATATCATCATTTAAGACTTGTCTGTAAATTGGGTTTCGTTATTGCTGTCGATTTTATCTATACGGGTCGAGTCTTCGATATCTAAGGCACTTCTTAAAAAGTGAACCAATACACCACCTGCAAGACCAAGACAAATCACCACGCCAATTGTCGTAACCCACCAGACACCCACAATATTCCCCCTTAAAATCTTTTTAAAAATATATGCGCTAGGGGAAATAATCTTGCTAATTATCCTTTTTCTTTAACTCTGAATAATAATCAACTTTTTTAATGTTGACGCCGACAAACGTCTCAATAATGGATTGGCCTCCGGCAATGGAAAAAATAAAAATAAAAACTAAAGTTATTTTGGGAAAAATCAAATAGGCGCCTCCCAGAATAATCGCACTCCAGACACCGGCACACCAATAACACTTTAATAAGTAACCAAACAGGGATTTTGGGACTTCTTTGGTATGTACCTCCCCGGTCTCCGTTTTTACCTCTACTTTTTTCATAAATGGCCTGCGAATCGATTCGGTAATTTTATCAAAAACGATTAAATGGGTAAAACGATAGCTCGCCAAAATTAACATAATATAAGTCATCCAGGAAATGTCTTTCACTCGTTGTTAGTCCTCCACAAGCCTCGTAGCATCGGCTTTAAATTATATTTATCCTTCCTTGTATATTTTGAGCCTGAAATCAAAAATCTATATTCGGAGGAGGTGTAAAATGAAAAAATCTCTATGGTTTAGTTTCTTGTTTTTGCTAGCTCTATTTTGTATCCCAAGCGTGTCTTTTGCCCAGCAAATTTATACGGTTCAGCCGGGAGACTCGCTTTGGAAAATTTCAGTCAGGTATCAGGTAGGTCTTTCGGAAATTATCTCTGCCAATCCCCAGTTTAAAAATCCGGCTCTCATTTATCCTGGCCAAAAGGTAACGATACCGGACTTAGGCGGGGTAAAATCGATTGAGAACCAAGTGATTCAATTGACCAATCAGGAGCGTGCGAAAAATGGCTTAAAGCCGATGACCGCGGATTGGGAGCTGTCACGGGTTGCCCGCTATAAGGCGATGGATATGCGGGACAAGGGTTATTTTAGCCATACAAGTCCTACCTATGGCAGTCCGTTTACCATGATGAAGAGTTTTGGAATTTCCTATCGCAGTGCAGCCGAAAATATTGCTGCAGGGCAGACAACACCGGCATCTGTGGTACAGTCATGGATGAACAGTTCTGGGCACCGCGCCAACATTTTAAGCTCTAACACTTATATCGGTGTTGGTTACGCAAAGGGCGGTTCGTACGGGCATTATTGGGTGCAAATGTTTATATCTAAATAACATGGAAGAAGGGTCGGTTTCAAAAGAAACTGACCCTTTTTGGCTAATAAGAAAGTATAAATTTTATCAAATTTATACTTTCTTAACGCATAAGTGCAACTACGCCTCTGTCTTCGCCCTTTGGGGCTCGCCAATCGGCGAGTTTTCTTTATGTTTCTTCGGGCCGACCCTTTCTAAGACTCGAGACCTATCTAAAAATCAAGCTCTAGCGCAATTATGGAAACCATGAGAAAAAGGTAAGATGAAATCAAGATAAAGAAAGGGAGTGAACAACAAAATGAAAAAGTTTGGTTTATTGGTTGCGGGGGGTATCGCCGCAGTGGTGTTACTTTCCACTATCGGTCCAATGGTAGGATTAGTGGTCAGCCTAGTGCTTCTTTACTTCATAGCAAAGCAATTTTTAAAAGCAGATTCCATCTGGGCAAAAATAGGTCTTGGGATTATCGGATTCATCGTCCTGATGGCAGCTTTCCATAATGTACCTGCCATCATCGGTGCCGTCGCAGCATATGTGCTATATATCATCTACAAAAAATGGAATCAAAACAAAACCATCAAGTTTAAGGAAGAATCCGATCCATTCATTAATTTTGAAAAACAATGGAACGATCTAAACAAAAACTAATAATAAAGGAGAGTATGATCATGACCAACTTATTTACAAGAATTAAAAACACTGTTTTAGCCGATTTACATGAGGCACTTGACCAAAAGGAAAACAAAAACCCGATTGCCCTGCTAAATCAATATCTCCGCGCGAGCGAGCAGGAAACTGAAAAGGTAAGAAAACTGGTCGAGCGCCAGTACCGCCTGCGGGATGAATTTACAAAAGAACTCCATCAGGCTTCGGAAATGGCCGCGAAAAGAAAGTATCAAGCAGAAGTGGCTGCGAAAGCCGGCGAGGAAGAGTTATATCAATTTGCTCAAAGCGAATTCCAGCAATATGCTGCCCGTGCCGAGCGCCTAAGTGCCTCACTTGACCAGGTAAAAGGTCAGCTTGGGGAATTGGAAAGAAAATATGAAGAAATGAAGCATAAGCTGAAAGACATGCAGCTTCGCCGGATGGAACTAATGGGCCGTGAGAACGTCACGCGTGCTAACCAGCGCATGAATCAGGTGTTAGACTCAAATACCTATTCGGATAAAGCTTTCTCCCGCTTCAAGGAAATTGAGAACTATCTTGATGGCCTTGAGCACAAGGTGAACAGCTCTTATTACCGCAGCACAATTGACGCAAGGGTTGCCGAACTAGAAAAAAACATAAAATTGGAAGAAAGCAAGTCCATTTCTTAACCAAAACATGGTATTCTTATGAAAGAAGGCGTAGGGTCCTACGCCTTTTGACTATACATAAAACAAGAGAAGAGGTGAACCGATGTTTAAAAATGTAAAAAATGACTATCTAGGCTGGCTGATGCTTGTCGGCGTGGTCATATTGCTTTTAGAAATATTATTTTTCAACAGCGGGCTCATTTTCTCTTTATTTATCGCAGGCGGTATGGTTTATTTGGGCCGTAAAAGGTCTGGTAAAAAGTCTGGCAAACTGCTTTTCATCGGCGGAATCATTTTCTTTGTCATCAGCGTCTTAAACATGATGACTTTTAAATTTTTTCTATTAGCAATCTTACTGCACTTTTTTATACAATTTATAACCTCGAAAAAGAATCCTAATAAGATTGACCTGCAAATTATCGAAACGGAAAAAACGTCTAAAGAAGAAATGCTCATTCAAACAAAGCCATTATTTGAGAATATCTTGTTGGGCCAGCAAAAAACGCCGGTCGGTGTTTATGAATGGAATGATATCAATATCCAGGCCGGTATCGGCGACACAATCATTGACCTTAGCTATACGATGCTGCCCAAAGGGGAAACGGTCATATTTATCCGAAACCTGATTGGGAATGTGCAGATTCTCGTCCCGTATGAGGTAGACGTCAGTGTCCAGCATTCCTGCCTGGTTGGTTCCTCAGCGGTATTTGATCATCATGAAGCAAAAATGTTTAACCAGATTTTTCAATTAAAAACACCGGGTTATGAAGAGGCCGAGCACAAGGTGAAAATCTTTACTTCGCTCATCGTCGGGAATTTAGAGGTGAGCCGGATATGAGTGCAACAGGACGTCAGATTATGTGGAGTATCAGTTTTGCCTTAGGTTTGGCGATTATAATTACTGCCGTTTTTACGATAGTTTTTCCTTTGAAAGACTGGTCGGAATTATGGACGGGAAATTTCATGGATATTCCGATTGCCATTTTTGTTCCCGCTTTCAGTATTGCTGGCGGGATTCTGCTTGGTGCTGTGACGGGTCTTTTTTGGAGAAGGCAGTTTCACAGTATTGAACACTCCCTCCATCAACTGGAGGAGGGAAGGCATACGGATGTAACCGGCAAGCAGCCGGTGGCAGAAATGCAGGCGATTGCCGGACGAATTGAAAAAATCGGCAAACAGCTGGCGGAACAGGCAAAGCTTTCACAGCGTCTCGCCACTGAAAAGGTGGAGGACCAGGAAGCGCGCATTCAGGAAATAATTGAACAGGAGCGGAATCGGTTAGCACGAGAACTACACGACTCCGTCAGCCAGCAGCTATTTGCAGCCTCGATGATGATGTCAGCCATCAATGAGACGAGGGAAGTATCTGCGGAATCCTTTGAGTCAAAACAGTTAAAAATGGTGGAGGAAATGATTCATCAATCCCAGCTTGAGATGCGGGCACTCCTTCTCCATCTGCGTCCGATTGCCTTAAAGAACAAATCACTCCAGGAAGGAATTGAGGAGCTGCTGCTCGAATTAAGGCAAAAGGTAACGATGGATATTCAGTGGAAGGTAGAGGAGTTTCCGCTTGATAAGGGGGTTGAGGATCATCTTTTCCGGATTCTTCAGGAATCGGTTTCCAATACATTGCGCCATGCGAAGGCGAAAAAACTGGATGTGCTGTTAATTAAGCGAGACCATCTGATTATCATGAGGGTGGTCGATGATGGAATTGGTTTTGAGATTGAATCTGCGAAGGCCGGCTCTTATGGCATGCAGAATATGCATGAGCGGGCGCTGGAAGTTGGCGGTACGCTAAAGGTTGTTAGTATGAAAAATAAAGGGACGAGGCTAGAAGTGAAGGTCCCGGTGATGAGTAATGGAGAGGGTGCGGATGATTAGAGTAGTCTTTGTCGATGATCATGAAATGGTGAGAATTGGGGTGTCCGCTTATCTTTCAGCCCAGCCTGATATTGAGGTTGTAGGTGAGGCGGATAATGGAAAAACTGGTGTGGAGCTGGCGTTGCAGCTGCGCCCGGATATCATTTTAATGGATTTGGTCATGAAGGAAATGGATGGAATTGAAGCCACACGGCAAATTATCGAACAGTGGCCGGAAGCCAGGATCATTATCGTGACCAGCTTCTTGGATGATGAAAAAGTATACCCTGCGTTGGAGGCTGGGGCAACGAGCTATATGTTGAAAACCTCCAAAGCGAGTGAAATCGCTAATGCTGTTCGTGCCACTTACCAGGGCCAAACCGTTCTTGAGCCGGAAGTAACCGGAAAAATGATGGTGAAAATGCGCCAAAAAAGCCAGCACCTGCCCCATGAGGACCTAACCAGCCGCGAACTGGAAATTTTGCTTTTGATGGCCCAGGGCAAGACCAATCAGGAAATTGCTGACGAACTTTTTATCGCTTTGAAAACGGTCAAAACACATGTCAGCAATATCTTAAGCAAGCTCAATGTCCAGGACCGCACTCAGGCGGTTATTTATGCGTTTAAGCATTCGTTAATTCAATAATTACCGATAAGACTTTCCATTAAATGGGGAGTCTTTTTTATTTTGTGATAGGGGATCCAAATTGTTCCAAAAATTGTCGTGAGGGCTGGAAATTATGTAGAGAGGGTTCGAAAATTTGTCGTGAGGCGGCCAAATTATGTCGTGAGCGGAACCATTCTCAAATTTTTTAATAAAAAACAATTGAAAATCTTTCTCAATTGCTGTTATTATAATTATCAGTGATAATGATTATCATTCTAAATGAATATCGGAGGATTACATAAATATGAAATTACTTAAAGTATCTGGAATTCTATTAATCTCAAGCAGTCTTTTGTTTGGGTGCAGCAAACCTAATGAGGAAACAGCGGCCCAAAAACCACAAGAATCAAAGAAAACCGAATCAGCAGCCCTAAAAGGAGTGACTGATGAGTACCGAAAATACGCAATCGGAGAAATAGAGGTATTTGTTAAGGCTACTGAGAGCTTTACGACGGCTGTTAAAAGCGGTGACATCGAAAAGGCAAAGGAGATTTACCCAACTGCACGCATGCATTATGAACGGGCGGAGCCGATTGCAGAGGTGTTCGGTGACCTTGATCCAAAAATTGATGCGCGTGAGGGCGATGTACCTGAAGCAGAGTGGGGCGGTTATCACCGCATTGAAAAAGGATTATGGATTGAAAATACAACAAAAGGCTATGAACAATATGCCGATCAGTTGATGAAGGATGTAAATCTATTGAGAGCTAAAGTGGAAACGGTTGA
This sequence comes from Neobacillus sp. PVCKKU3, assembly GCF_058323225.1. Lineage (NCBI taxonomy): Bacteria > Bacillati > Bacillota > Bacilli > Caryophanales > Bacillaceae > Neobacillus > Neobacillus sp. PVCKKU3. The sequence goes on along the minus strand of NZ_JBLVQN010000011.1, from coordinate 28,252 downwards.
GGTGACACCAGAAATGTTAATCACTGGTGCAGTCGACCTTTTAAATGAAGTGTCCACTTCCAAGGTTACTGGAGAGGAAGACCGTTATTCTCACACTGACTTATATGATTTTGCCGCGAACCTGGAGGGGGCGGAGAAAATCTATCAGCTATTAAAACCAGAGTTAGAAAAGAAAGATGCGGACGTTTCAAAGGAAATCGAAGAACGTTTTGCGGATGTTTACAATCTATTAAACAAACATAAACAAGATTCCGGATATAAGGTCTATACAGATTTATCTCAGGAGGAAGTGAAAGGGCTTAGCCAGGCGATTGACGCCCTTGCTGAACCACTTTCCCAAATCGGAGTCGTAACGGAGGCATCCTAACATGTCAAAAACTGAATCACCTATGACAAGTCAGAAATTTACGCGCAGGGATATTTTGAAAACAGCAGGAGCCGGCGGTGTAGGGGTTCTCATCGGAGCATCCGGATTAGGAGGCATCCTGTCCATCAGTGAGGGAGAGGCAACAAGTACTGCCAAAGCTGAAATTGTCCCGTTTTATGGAAATTATCAAGGCGGCATTACAACGAAATCGCAAAACCATCTTTATTTTGCAGCCCTAGATGTCACAGCCGCTAATAAAGAGGAACTTGCTAAACTCTTTAAGTACTGGTCACAGGCAGCGTCATTAATGACAGAGGGGAAACCTGTTGGGGATCTTACCAGCAATGAATTCCTACCGCCAAAAGACACCGGGGAAGCGGAGGGCTTATCGGCATCAAACCTGACAATTACCTTTGGTGTCGGACCAAGTCTTTTTCAAAAGGACGGCCAAGACCGCTTTGGACTCAAAGCTAAGCAGCCAGCAGAGTTAACGGACCTTCCGAAATTTCCGCTCGATGCATTAGAACCGGAATGGACGGGAGGCGACCTTTGTATCCAAGCATGTGCAGATGACCCGCAAGTCGCTTTTCATGCGGTTCGCAATCTGATTAGGATTGCCAGAGGGAAAGCAACCTTAAGATGGGCACAGCCAGGATTCCAGCGTTCGAAGCAAGCTGATCCAAAAGAGGAAACTCCGCGGAACCTGTTTGGCTTCAAGGATGGATCGGTAAAACCGGATGTGAGCAGCGGGGACCAAATGAATCAACAGGTTTGGGTTCAGCCTGAAGATGGACCGGATTGGCTCGCAGGCGGCAGTTACATGGTGGTCCGGAAAATTGAAATGCATATCGAGGTTTGGGACCGTACGAACTTAAAGGAACAAGAGAATACCTTTGGCCGCTATCGGGACAATGGAGCACCGCTTGGCCAGAAAAAGGAATTTGAAAAACTGGATTTAAAGAAAAAGAATGATAAGGGTGAATATTACATCCCGGCGGATTCACACGTCCGCCTTTCACACGGGGACGGTACTCAGCAAATTCTTCGCCGGGCCTACTCTTATTCCAATGGCATGGATATGAAAACGGGAAGCTTTGATGCAGGACTATTGTTCATTTGTTTTCAGCGGAAACCAAGCAAGCAATTTATCCCGATTCAAGAGCGGCTTGCGAAAATGGATAAATTAAATGAATATACCACCCACCGCGGCAGTGCCATTTTTGCTTGTTTACCAGGATGCAAACAAGGCGGGTTTATCGGAGAAACACTTTTTCGTTAATGTTTTCCGTTTTTAAAGGAGAGAGGCTTAACATGTGGAGACCATTTTTACTAATATTGGCGTTGGTTTTATTTTTCCAGCCAGCCTATCATGGAACAGCAGCAGAAAATCATGATGAGCTTTTTGTTTTGATTGGTGACAGCCTTATGAAGGCAAAAGCAGGTGATACTGCTGAAGTTTCCAAAAACATTGAATCATTTGCATCGGAGTGGAATTCCTTAAAGAAGACGGATAGTAAACAGGCGAAAAATGTGGATCAAGAGCTTAAAGAGGTTCAGAGCCTGCTAAAAAACAAGAATGTAGATCTAGAAACGCTTTCGAAAAGCCTATCTACTCTTTCCGGTTCTGTCGTGAAATACGATCAGGAACAGAACCCGGTTGACAAAGCCAAGGAAAAAGAAAAGGTAAAAGCGATGCTGCCGCAGATTGAAAAATTTCAGCAGTCCATCACACAGGGGAACTCAGAGGGACTAAAAGCACAATACCAGACTCTCATGAATCAGTGGACTGCATCGGAAAAAATTGTTCATGATTCAAGTATTACTGCGTACGGGAACATTGAAAAATATATGGCTCTTATCCGGATTGGGATTACCCAAGAGCCGGCCGATCTTGACAAGGCAGGACAAAATCTAGAGCTTCTAAAAAAGGAGGTTGAGGATTTTTTAGCTGGCAAGACTCCTAAACAGGGTAATGAGAGCTACACATTAACGGACCTAGCCAATCTATTAACTAAAGCAGAAAAACAGATTGCAGGTAACCAATATCCGCTGGCCTCAAATGAATTAAATGAAGTTCTTACTATCTGGCCGATGGTCGAAGGCGATGTGCAAACAAGAGACAGTAAGCTTTACAGCGACCTCGAAACGAAAGTTCCAACAGCCATCAGTATTTTAAACTCTAAAACAGTGGATTCCCAAAAAGCGCTGGACATTGTAAAGGATCTTAATGAGCGGTTGGCGCCTTTAACCAGCAAAATGGACTATTCCTTATGGGATGCTGCCTTGATTCTATTGCGTGAAGGGCTGGAGGCCTTATTAATCGTTACTACGCTATTAGCTTTTTTAAAGAAAATGGGCCAGACAGCGAAACAAAAGTGGATTTGGGGCGGAGTAGCAGCTGGGATTGTGGCGAGTGCGGTTTTGGCGGTCATTATCAATATCATTTTTTCAAACATTACAGCAGCTTCGAGCCGGGAATATATCGAAGGAATTACTGGAGTAGTGGCTGTGGTCATGATGCTAACAGTGGGCGCATGGCTGCATAATAAATCAAGTATCGGCAGTTGGAATAAGTTTATTAACCAACAGATGCAGCAGGCGATTGCCAAAGGGAGTCTTATTTCCTTTGCTTTTATCAGCTTTTTATCAGTATTCCGCGAAGGGGCAGAGACGATTATCTTCTATGCTGGAATAACTCCTTATATCAGTTTGCAGCAGCTTGTGATTGGTGTCGTGCTGGCCATTGCCATTCTCGCTGTTGTAGGCTTTGCGATTATTCACTACAGCGTGAAAATACCGATCAGCCTATTTTTTAAAGTGGCTACTATCTTAATCTACTTCTTGGCCTTTAAAATTCTTGGAATCAGCATTCATGCTTTGCAAATTTCCAACATCCTGCCAACTAGTACGGTTCAAAACCTGCCGTTTATTGATTGGCTCGGGCTTTACCCTACTATGGAAACGACCATAACCCAAATAGCATTGGTACTCGTCATTATTCTCATGACTTGGTTTATTAGAAAACGAACAGTAACAACAACAGCATAAAGGGCCACGCGCCCTTTTTTTTATTCGCCGAAAAAATCCCCTACTAATCCGAGAACTTGTCTCATAAGTTTATAAAAGTGAGATTGATAAAGGGGAATCCAAAATGGCTGTTTACTACAAGGGTATTTTCTTTTTGGCGGCAACCGCTTTTTTAGGTGAAGGAATTGAAGTTTTGGTTAATATGATCCTGGCGCGGGAATTGGGCTCCCATGGTCTCGGGCTGTATATGTCTATTCTTCCGACCGTTTTTCTCATTGTCTTGCTTTCTAGTTTTGAATTGCCAGTCTCAATTTCGAAATTTGTCGCGGAAAGAGAAGAACGATATCATCGGAATATCCTCTATCATGCGATAACACTTACAATTGTCTTCACAAGTATCTTATTGCTGGCAGGAACCGCGCTGATACCGTTTATCCCGGTATTTGATACCTACCATCCATACATCAGGTGGCTTGTGCTCCTCTTAATACCGGTGATTTCCTTTACCTCTGTTGCCAGAGGCTATTTTATGGGCAAGCAGCAAATGGGAAAGATTGCGATTTCTAATTTCCTCAGGAAAGCTGTCCAGCTTGGGCTTTTGTTTGCGCTGTTCCGCTTTTTTGAATTTAACGCTGAGACCTCCTTGCTAGTGGCCCTTGGGACGCTGATTGGCAGTGAAGTTGTCGTCTTTCTTTATTTAATTTACATGTTCATGATTCAATATCACCACGTGAAACGCCAGCCGTTTTCTAATCTCAATCGCAAGCTTGTCAGGAAAAATTTAATGGCGGTCTCTATTCCAACCACTAGCATGCGCTTGTTTTCGGCTTTTACGGGTGCCATCCAGCCCTTCATTATCAAAGCGGCCCTTGTCCATGCCGGCCTTACTCACACAGCGGCAACGGAGCAGTTTGGGATGCTGATGGGAGTGGCGATGTCGATCGGCTTTTTCCCGGCGTTTATAGCCCACTCCTTGCTGATCGTACTTATTCCGGCCGTCTCAAAAACCCATTCCGACCGGGATTACTCATCGCTTAGAAAGATGCTTCAGCAGGTAATGGTCCTTACCTTCGTCTACGGCATTGCGGCAGTTACGATTTTTTACTTTTTTGCACCCGAGTTAACTTCTTTATTTTTTAAATCAGAAACATCGGCTATTTATCTTCAGCTGCTCTGGCCGTTTTTCTTATTCCATTACTTCATCATGCCGCTTCAGGCGTTTATGATTGGACTTGATATGATTAAAGAGGCGTTTTTCCATATTATTTGGTCGACGGTCATTGGCTTTGCTCTGATTCTTTGGCTTGGCTCGATGTATGAGTGGAGAATGAATGGAGTCATTATTGGCATGAATACAGGCTCGGTGTTATTGTTCTTGATGCATTATGCTACTGTTTGCAAAAAAATTGGCCTTACATTTTTTATGAAAGGGACACTTCCAAAAACAATGGAGCATTAATAAATGAAAAAGGAGCCTGGTCACTGGACCAAGCTCCTTTTCTAGTTTAATTAGTCGCGGCTATTCAAAATCCCGAAAATACGCAGGATGCTGATGAATAGGTTGACAAAGTCTAGGTACAGGCTTAACGCCATCATTGGAACATCTTCCGGGCGTACACCGTAATGCTTCATTCGGCTGATGTCAAAAAGGACATATCCGCTGAAAACCAGTACCCCGATGAAGGAGTAGGCAAGCATTCCAGTAGAGCTTAATGGGAAGAAAATGTTGAAAATTGATATTGCTACTAACGCAAGCAAAGCAGCGAGCAGGAATCCGCCTAGGAACGAGAAGTTCCGTTTGGATTTAGCCGCATAAATGGAAATCCCGCCAAATACGACGGTTGTTGTGGCAAACGCCATGACAACAACATTGGCACCGGCAGTTGCTGCGTAATAAGCGACAATCGGATACAGGGTGATTCCCGAAATAAATGTAAAGACATAAAGGAAAGAGTAAGAGATGGCTTTCCTTCTTCTAAAGAAAACAGCTGCAAGAATCATGATGAATTCTAAAATTGCTAATGGCATAAATAAGGCAGGCGGAACATAAACACCGGCCATCGTTCCGACAAAGGCAATGGCAAGGGATAACGCAAACGTCCGTAATACCGATGGCATCATTTCAGTCGAAGTTTGTGTATTATACAATTTATCTTCACCTCATAAATAATTTGCTTACATTAAGATATACGTACAAGTGGTCAAGGAGTTTCATTTTTTCGTAAAAAAACTTTGTCTTCTTTTAGCAAATCGCGAATTTCAGCAAGCAATTCCTCTGAGCGGTCTACTTTTACCGGTGCTTGTTCTTTTACTTCTTCCTTCTTCTTGAAACGGTTTAAAAACTTGATAAAAAGAAAAATCGTGAAGGCAACGATAAAAAAGTCGAGAACATTTTGGAGAAATTGGCCGTACATTAGCTTAGCATCTCCAACCTTAATCATATGACTTTTGATATCGATGCCCCCGGTTATTAATCCAATTAAGGGCATAATCACATCGGCAACTAATGATGAGACGATTTTCCCAAACGCCCCGCCGATAATCACACCGACTGCCAAATCAATGACGTTTCCTTTCATTGCGAATTGCTTAAACTCATTCCACATACATTTCTACCTCCATAAAACGGTCTAATATATAATTGTAACCATAAATGGAGTTCATCTGCAACAGAGACAAAAGCCCTATGAAATCAACTTCATTTTGATTGCTTTAACAGCCGCATCCGTTCGGTTTTTTGCCTCGAGTTTTTGGATAATAACAGATACATAATCACGCACTGTGTAGCTGCTTAAATGGAGCTCCTTAGCCGCTTCACTAATGGAAGCCCCTTCGGCAATCAGCTTTAGCACGTCTTTCTCCCGAGGTGTTAACAGTGTATCGAAGCTTCCGAACTGCTGGAGTGCCTCATCCCAAATGGAAAACAACAACTCCCCAGCGTAATGGCCAAATTTAATCAGTGTGGTTAAGGTTTGATTTGACACAAGAAAATCAGAATATTCCCCTTGGTCCAGGATGGCGATTCCAATCAGTTTGTTTTTTGTCGGAACAAAAATAGGCAGCACAACTAACGAGCGAAGTTTAAATTCATGAATATATTTTTCTGGCAGCACTTCTGCGGCATTGGAAAAATAGAGAGGCTGTGAATGAGTTAACGAATTTATATACTTTTTAATTAGGGGAAGTTTAAAAATCTCCTCCCTTATTTGCTGAACAGACGACGTGCTGACATTATGTCCGGAAACACCAATCCCTTTTTCTTCATATTGATTGTATAAAAATAAGGCACAGCGTTCGAACGGCATATATTCAACCAGGCCTGTCGTAATTGCATTAACAGCATCGCCTGCACTGCGGGAAAGAAGCAGGTGCTGTAAAAATAAAAGCGAAGTATTTTTCCAATCAATTTTGCTTTCCAAATGGTAAAGCTTTAGCTGATGAAGATACATTTCCCTAATAAAATCAATTTGCTGTTCTTTTACTTGAAAACTCTCATTCTCAAGGCAAATAAGCAGGGTGTCATTTAAGCAAGGAATTTGGATAAGGGGGGAATCACCCGAGTTTTGGCCTATTAATCTTTCAATTGCAATGGATAGGTGGCCAATTTTCCGAGCCTTTAAGCTTTTACACATTTCAAGCAAATGACCGTCTACTGGATTCTCATCGGAACAGACAACGCTATCGATGGCATACTCTTCTTTGTCTTTTTTTACAATGGCAACCCACTTCATAGGGAGTACATTAGTTTCAATAATGATTTTTGCGCTGTTGTCATTTCGGGATTCCATATCCTGACTGAGAAGTGCCTGGTCTAGTATTCTAATGAAAAAAGCTTGGATAGCCTGATGGTCAAGAAATGTGGACTCTGGATTTCTGTCCAGAAGCTTGTGAAACATATTTTCAATGGTTGTGACAAGAGAAAGGGCTTCATATTCATCATACTTGCTAGAAAAACGCTTTTGCCATTCGGCAAGCAAGGATAGGATAAAAGAATCAGCATTATGGCTTTTATTTTGAAATACATCTTTAATAGCAAACTGAATAATGACATCAATTTCATCAACTAAACTTTGATTGCGATATTTTAATGAAGGCATAAGTATCTTCCACTCTTTTAAAAAGGGTGAACTTAGCTCGAAAAGAATGGAAAGTCCTTTTAATAAGAGCCGCTCCACTTTTTCTTCCATAAAGATTCCACCTCCGGACAATCTATATTTATATAATAATATGGATTGGAAAAATTTCCAATACGCCCTTAGTAGTATTCACCCGACATTTGACGGGGGTCCTTATAAATTTCCGATATTTTCAGTGATTGTAGTTGTCTAAAAAGAAGTGTAAGGTAAAGTAAGTGATTATTATTTAAATATTCGGAATTGTAGGAGGGTTTTTATGGAGAATCCAGTTCAACTTGAAGGGACAATTAGTAAGAAAGCTTTCTGGTCAGCATTGACAGCGGGGTTTTTAGCTCTCGGTCTGCTGTTAGTGTCATTCGGCATTTCTGGTGTCGCTTATGCAGTGCCAATTGCGGGTGTAGGTGATTTCTATGTTGAGTTTGATAAATTAGAAGGCACAGGGTATACCTTCTATCCAAAGATGGGGGAAACAAGCTCAGAGGATTCTGCACCGCAAGGAACAAACCTTATTGAAAATTTAACGATTACCAATTTGCAATTATACAAGGATTTTAAGGTAGGCAGTGAGTGGATACGAGTCAAAATTCAGGCTTCCAAGCCAGTTCAAATCAGTGGACTGCAGCACGATGCCGGCCTAATTGAAGCAGATGCCAAGTTCCAGAACCTAGTTCTCGAGGAGAATCACAGTGATGACTGGCAAAAGCAATTCCTGCAAAAATCATCCACTATCACATTAGAGCATGCCAAATTAAAAACTCATTATCTATTTCAGAAAACGATAAATATGAACGGTATGAAGCTGACTGTAGAAAGAATTAAAAAATAAGGAGGGAATTAGTATGAAAAAATGGCGAAAACAGCGGCCGTTTTGGGGTGCCATGCTAACAATTATAAGCGGGCTGATGATTTTATGGGTACCGTTAAACTTATATTTAAGTACCTTCCTTCCTGGGTCGATTGCCGTTATTGGTTTATTATTTGGCGGGATGATAACGTTAATCGGAATCATTTCCTTATTTTTCCCTAATGCGTCACGAATTCTAGGGATTTTTACAATATTCCTATCGATATTATCTGTAATTGGAGCGTTAGGCGGGTTTCTCTTTGGAACAATCTTTGGAATTATCGGAGGTTCGCTCTTGACAGCATGGCACTTGGGACCGGCTAAAGTGAAGTCTACAAGGTCAAGCGGTGTCGAAGAAACCGTTCAACACACCTTCACCTTCTAAAGGAGACCAAATTATGTGGTGGAAAAACAAATTTTTCTTGATAAGCTGCAGTGTTGCGATCATGTTTTTCTCGTTCTTCTCTTTTAGTTACGGTGCTAGGGCAGAAACAACAACCGATATGGAAGGCTTTATCATTGAGGCAGACCAAGTGGTTGGGACTGGGATGTCAGCTTCCATTGTAGAGCGAGAAACATCCGCAACCGACAAAAAGCCAATGCTGCAAATTAAATATAAATCGGCCACGATATATGGAATGAAATTAACAAAGTGGGTTAATTCCGGCAACGGACCAATAAGCATTGTCTTAAATGCAAAAGGACCAGTTACCGTATATGGAATGACAGTTGATATCTCGGCCATTTCCTTTAAAGGAGCCTGTATTCATGCGGCAGAAACAGTCCCGCAGCTAGGGATGGAAAATGTTACGATGGTGGCTCACTTTATGGAATCAGATGACAGCGTCATCAATCAATTGACACTAAAAACGGTTTCAGGGAAAGCTGGCCCTGAAAAGCCGGGTCAGCTGCAAATCCTTCAAGATTTAAGCATGCTTCCTTTGGAGCAATTGAAAAAGGAAATTGAAAAAATCATGTCGGGACACCTGCCGCTTACCTGTGCTGATAGTAACACTGCTGGGGCTTCAGAGGATCTGGTTGGAAAATTTACTGACCCGCTTCAGGACGTAATTGGTGGAATCACGGACCCGCTAAGTCCAGTGACAAAGCCATTAGAGCCGGTTTTAAAACCGCTGGACCCGATTGTTAATGTACTAGACCCGGTTTTGAAACCTGTAGAGACCGTCTTGGATCCAGTATTGCAGCCGCTGGAACCAGCTTTAAATCCACTTAAGCCTGCACTAAAACCGCTTGATCCGGTCGTGCAGCAGTTGGAACCTGTCATCAAACCGCTAGAACCGGTTGTAAACGGTACGGTTAATACGGCAAATCAAACGGTGCAGACGGTTTGTTCAAAGCTTCAGTCTGCAAACGGTGTGATCACGAAGGAACTGGGCTTGCAATTAATCGATGAGGCATTAACGAAAAAGGTCGACCTAAATCAGGTATGTCCGGCAGACACGACTCTGACTAACCAATTGGTAAAAATAGAAGAAAGCTTATTGAACACACTAGGAATTTCAAAGTTGCTGGGAATACTGATTCCGAATGATCCTGTTTCGAAGCTAACCAAAATGCGTGATGAGATTATGAAAAAGCCGGATGGTACGGTTATTTATAGTCAATAGAGAAAGAGCAGGCCTTAGAGTGCCTGCTCTTTCATTTTTGATTTTTGATTGGATTAAAACGCCCAATTTCCTGCTTTAAAAATAGGTTCTGTCTGTCCATCTGCGGTGATGCCATCGATGTCCATTTCAGCCGATCCAATCATGAAATCAACGTGAGTAATGCTCTCGTTTAGCCCGTTTTCCTTTAATTCATCGGCAGACATTTTCTTGCCGCCTTCGATACAGAAAGAATATGCCATTCCGATGGCAAGATGGTTTGAGGCATTTTCATCAAACAATGTGTTGAAGAAAAGAATGTTAGATTGGGAGATTGGCGAGTTATACGGAACTAGTGCCACTTCACCAAGATAGTGGGAGCCTTCATCGGTTTCCACAAGATGCTTCAGAACTTCTTCGCCTTCCTCAGCTTTTACCCCGACAATTCTGCCGTTTTCAAAGGTAATTGAAAAACGGTCAATGATATTTCCGCTGTAGCTGAGCGGCTTCGTGCTTGTGACGGTGCCGTTTACACCAGTTTTTAATGGAACCGTAAAGACCTCTTCTGTTGGCATGTTGGCCATAAATTCTACACCGTTTTCATTGACACTGCCTGCGCCAACCCACAGATGATTTTTCGGCAGCTCAATTGTTAAGTCTGTGCCAGGTGCTTTGTAATGAAGCTTTGAATATCGTTTTTCGTTGAGGTATGTGACTTTTTCATGAAGGGTTTCATCATGCTTTTTCCAAGCTTCGACCGGGTTTTCAGCATCCACACGGACTGCTTTAAAAATAGCATCCCAAAGCTTTTCAACCTGCTTTTCGGCAGGTTCGCTCGGAAACACTTTGGCAGCCCAGGCAGGGGACGCTGCGGCAACGACAGTCCAGCTGACCTTGTCTGATTGAATCGCTTGACGATGCTTAGTCATTGCTTTTCCGGCAGCCTTTTGGAAGTTGGCAATTCTCTGCGGGTCAACTCCTTTTAGCAAGTCTGGGCTTGAAGACACCACTGACATAAAGGCAGCACCCTGCTCAACCAATTCTTCCATTTCCTTAGCCCGCCACTGCGGGTATTCGTTGAATGCCTCATCTGGTGCCAGTTCATATTTGGTTCTTGTAACCACATCATCGGCCCAGTTGATAATGACATTGCGGGCGCCCGCTTCATAAGCCTTTTTAACGATTAAGCGGACAAACTCGACTGCGTCTAAGGAAGCGTTGACCAATAGGCTTTGATTTTTTTGAATATTGACGCCGACCTTAACTGCAAGCTCCGCGTATTTTTCAAGGTTAGTTTGAAAATGACTCATATATGTATAATCTCCTTTATCAGAATCTTCCTTTATTGTAGCGTTTTTATTTTGAAAAAGAAAATGATAGAGGGGCAGTGTTTTAAGCAAAAAAAAACAGCAGGAATAGTGTTCCTACTGCAGTTTGCTGCCATAAACTTTTATATTAAAATATACCCCTGCGGAAAATAAAACGATAAATGTAATAATGCCTGACAATGAAGTGGGAGCCATAAATGTTGACAATTCCACTTTGTCCACCGCCTTTGAAATATGTAATGTTTACACTCTAAGTATAATACTAAAAGGGGTAATTGTGAATAATTTAGTACAATTTTTTGTCTGAATTTTGAACAATAATTAAAGGGACCCTGCTAAGCTAGGATCCCAGTTTAATAGATTCTTTTTCAAATGAATAAAACATCAGCCAATAAAAGAAGGCGCTAAGGAGTGTAAGCAAAAGTAATACAAAAAATGTCCAGTTGTATCCAATCCAAACGGTCATCGGGATGGACAACGGGGCGATAGTTCGACTGATGGTATACCGCAGACTCGCTGCCGCAAAGTACTGGCCCCGCATATGTTCGGGGGCAAGTTTGGACACAAAGCTTTGCTGGAGACCTGCACCCATCAATTCTGCAAAGGTAAATACCGCCATTGCCAACATCAATCCCCAAATCCACTGCGTTTGGCTAAACAGAATCAATGAAACTCCGTATACAACCGATGATAATACGAAAATATTTCTTTCATTAAAATTAGCTGTCCATTTGGTCACGATGACAGTTAATAACGCAACCAGCAGGCCATTCTCGGCAAGCACCATTCCAAAGGCCTGCTCACCGCCAACCTTAAATGACCAATCCCCAAAAGAAAGTAGATTTTGATTGTGAACAACATCCTTCATATACACTGGAAACAATAGGTCCAACTGCATAAACGTTTGGCCGGCTAAAACCCCCGCCACGATAAACAGGAGAAATGTTTTATCCCGTACAATTATTGCATAGTCCCGAAATTGATTGATTAAAAAATAGTACCATTTTCCGTCGACGGATAAAGCTGAAGTTTTTTGAACGGGCACTGTTTCTTTTGTTAATTTTGCTAAAATAATGCCAAGCATCATACAAACAATCGCAGCAGCAAGCAATAACTGAAAGCGGTAATGAGCATAAAAAATCCCGCCTAAAATAGGGCCGATGACTACTGCGATATTGATAGATGTATAAAATATGGCGAATACCTGGCTGCGATGTTTTTCCTCCACTAAGTCAGCAACCATGGCCTGGCTTGCTGGCCAATAAAAGGAGCCGAAAACACCGGCCGCCGCAAATGCTGCGAATCCAAGTATTGGGGACTGAAACCAGGGAGAACTGGCTGCTGAAAAAGCTAAAAATGAAAATCCTTGCCCAATGGCAGAGAGAACCATCATTCGTTTCCGCCCAAATCGGTCGGCACAGTAGCCGCCCAACAGGTTAGCTGCCACCGCAAATATTTGTGAAAAAACCAATAACAAACCAGCTTTGCTCTTGCCGAATTCCTCTGCAAAATAAATCGACAAAAACGGAAAGAACATCCAATAAGTAATATTCATGGCCGCCTCACCGAACAGGCGAACCTTCAAATTCATATCCCAATCTCTAATCCGCATTCAAAAATCTCCATTTCCAAAAATCGTGCCAATTTATCATACTATTCAAGTGGAAGGGAATACAAGAAAAAAAGAGACAGCTTTCCCATCATTGCTTACCATTAATGTAATTGAAGTTTCGGAATTACTGAATCCATTAGAGACGTATGCTATATTTAACTTACTGTAATTCGAAAGGATGTTTTAAATATGGCAAAAAGTGTTGTAATTGCTGAAAAACCTTCTGTCGCACGTGATATTGCACGAGTGCTTAATTGTAATAAAAAAGGAAATGGGTATCTAGAAGGCGAGAAATATATCGTTACCTGGGCACTAGGACACCTTGTCACGCTTGCTGACCCAGAAGATTATGATGTGAAATATAAAACATGGAAATTAGAAGACCTGCCAATGCTGCCTGAACGTATGAAGTTAACAGTCATTAGGCAGACCGGGAAACAATTTAATGCCGTTAAGAGTCAACTGACTAGAAATGATGTCAACGAAATAGTCGTGGCCACGGATGCAGGGAGAGAGGGAGAATTAGTTGCACGTTGGATTATTGATAAAGTCAAAGTCAATAAACCTATAAAACGTCTATGGATCTCATCTGTTACTGATAAAGCGATTAAAGATGGTTTTGCAAACCTGAAGCCTGGTAAGTCTTATGACAATTTATATGCTTCAGCTGTCGCACGTTCAGAAGCTGACTGGTATATTGGGCTGAATGCAACACGTGCTTTAACGACCAGGTTCAATGCTCAACTAAACTGCGGACGTGTACAAACACCTACTGTTGCGATAATTGCAGCACGTGAGGACGAAATTAAAAACTTCAAAGCACAATCCTATTACGGCATTGAAGCCCAAACATCCAACCAACTAAAGCTGACTTGGCAGGATGCAAAAGGAAACAGCCGAAGCTTCGATAAAGAAAAAATTGAGGCCATTGTCAAAAAGCTTGGCAAACAAAACGCTATTGTAACGGAAATTGAGAAAAAGCCTAAGAAATCTTTTTCTCCGGGTCTTTATGACTTAACAGAATTGCAGCGCGATGCGAATAAAATCTTTGGCTACTCTGCTAAGGAAACGTTAAACATTATGCAAAAGCTGTACGAGCAGCATAAAGTTCTAACGTATCCTCGTACTGATTCGCGCTACATTTCTTCTGACATTGTCGGAACACTCCCTGAACGGTTGAAAGCATGTGCAATAGGTGAATATCGTCCATTAGCTAATAAGGTCTTAAGTAAGCCTATAAAAACTTCTAAGGCTTATGTTGATGACAGCAAAGTATCAGATCATCATGCGATCATACCAACAGAAAGCTATGTAAACTTCTCAGCCTTCACAGATAAAGAGCGTAAAATTTATGATTTAGTCGTAAAACGTTTCTTAGCAGTATTGTTCCCGGCATTCGAGTACGAGCAGTTAACGCTGCGGGCCAAAATCGGTGATGAGAACTTCGTTGCTCGCGGAAAAACGATTATTTCAAGTGGCTGGAAAGAAGTTTACAATAACCGCTTTGAAGATGACGATGCGTCAGATGATTTGAAAGAACAGATTTTACCTCGCATCGAAAAAGGCGATACATTAATGGTGAAACTTATCGCACAAACGGCTGGACAAACAAATCCGCCAGCTCGATTCAATGAGGCGACATTACTTTCGGCAATGGAAAACCCTGTAAAGTACATGGAAACAAACAATAAACAGCTCGCAGAAACATTAAAATCTACGGGTGGACTGGGAACTGTTGCAACACGAGCTGACATTATTGAAAAGCTATTCAACTCGTTCTTAATCGAAAAACGAGGCAAAGACATTCATATTACTTCCAAAGGCCGGCAGTTGCTGGATTTAGTGCCGGAAGAGCTAAAATCCCCTGCTTTAACAGCGGAGTGGGAACAAAAGCTTGATCAAATTGCGCATGGCAAGTTGAAAAAAGAAGTGTTTATCAGCCAAATGAAAAACTACACGAAAGAAATCGTGGCTGAAATTAAAGCAAGTAATAAAAAATATAAGCATGATAATATTTCTACAAAAAATTGTCCTGACTGTGGAAAACCAATGCTTGAAGTGAATGGCAAAAAGGGAAAAATGCTCGTTTGCCAAGATCGGGAATGCGGGCATCGTAAAAATGTCTCACGTGTTACAAACGCACGCTGTCCACAATGCCATAAAAAACTTGAGCTGCGTGGCGAGGGTGAGGGCCAAACCTTCGCATGTAAATGTGGATATCGTGAAAAACTTTCTGTTTTCCAAGAACGCCGGAAAAAAGAATCCGTCGGGAAAGTGGATAAACGAACAGTACAAAAATATTTAAAAAACCAGCACAAAGAGGAAGAACCTTTGAATAGTGCGTTGGCTGACGCGTTAAAAGGGTTGAAGTTTGATTAACACCATACTTAAGGGGCTATTCAAGAAGATTAAATTTCTTTGTGAATAGCCTCTTTCATTCATTATCCTGCTAAAGTGATAATGTGCTAAAATTCAGAAAATTTAGTTGACAGGCAAGGTATCTGTCACATAAAATATTATCAAACTAATAATAATTTTTAGAATGGGTGGAAATTCATGAGGCAGCGCCGAAGAGCCGTTCAAAATTTTATAACGTTTATTAAAGAGGCTGGATTCCAAATCTAATCAGAAATGGAATCCAGCCTCTTTCTTTATCTTACTAAAGTAATAGAGGAGTGGAGAGAAATGATCACATTAACAGGTAACAGTCTAACATTGGAGCAAATGAAGGAAGTATTGTACCGTGGCCAAAAGGTTGGCGCTTCGGGACAAAGCATGGAGGCAGCAGCCAAGAGCAGGGAAGCGGTAGAAAGAATTGTTTCTGAGCGTAGAGTGGTTTATGGAATCAATACCGGGTTTGGAAAGTTCAGCGATGTACTTATCGATAAAGAACATGTGCAGGATCTGCAGTTGAATCTAATCCGCTCGCATGCCTGTGGAGTAGGGGAGCCATTCCCAGAAGTGGTGTCAAAAGCAATGGTCGTTCTTCGTGCCAATGCCCTATTAAAAGGTTACTCAGGCATTCGTCCGGTAGTCATTGAAAGACTGATTGAGCTGGCTAACAAAGACATTATTCCGGTTATTCCGCAGCAGGGTTCATTAGGTGCTAGCGGGGATTTGGCGCCTTTATCCCATTTGGCATTAGTTGTTGTAGGTGAAGGCGAAGTATTCTATAAGGGCGAGCGTGTGGAAGCAAGCATTGCACTTCAGCAGGAAGGTCTTTTCCCGCTAACACTTGAGGCTAAAGAAGGTCTTGCTCTCATTAACGGAACGCAAGCCATGACAGCTATGGGGGTCGTCGGATACCTAGAAGCAGAGCAGCTTGCTTTTGAAAGCGAACTGATTGCTTCCATGACGATTGAAGGGTTAAATGGAATTCTCGATGCTTTTGCAGAAGAGGTTCAAGTGGCCAGAGGCTACCAGCAGCAGATTGATACAGCAGCAAGAATCCGCCGCTATTTGAGTGACAGCTTATTAACAACGATGCAGGGAGAACTGAGGGTTCAGGATGCTTACTCGCTTCGCTGTATCCCGCAGGTTCAAGGTGCTTCCTGGCAGGCGCTTGATTATGTAAAAGAAAAGCTGGAAATTGAAATGAACGCGGCGACTGACAATCCACTAATTTTTGATGATGGGGAAAAGGTCATCTCCGGGGGAAACTTCCACGGGCAGCCAATTGCATTTGCAATGGACTTTATGAAAATCGCAGTAGCAGAGCTTGCTAATATTTCGGAACGTCGTGTGGAACGGTTAGTTAATCCACAATTAAGCGATCTGCCGCCGTTTTTAAGCCCGCAGCCAGGCCTGCAATCAGGGGCAATGATTATGCAGTATGCAGCGGCTGCACTTGTTTCAGAAAATAAAACTTTGGCACATCCAGCAAGTGTGGATTCCATTCCATCATCGGCAAACCAAGAGGATCATGTCAGCATGGGGACGATAGCATCAAGGCATGCCCATCAAATCATCCAAAACACTCGCAGGGTCCTTGCGATTGAGATGATTTGCGCCATGCAGGCCGTCGAATATCGCGGTATAGAGAAAATGGCGACCCATACGAAGAACTTCTATGAAAAAGGCCGGGAGCAGGTGGCATCCATTAAGCAGGACCGCATCTTCTCGAAGGATATCGAAAGACTGGCAGAATGGCTGAAAACTGTGGAGTTTTCTCAGTTTATGAAGAAATTAAGCTTCGAAAAATAAACAGAGTAAAAAGGCGTGAAAACTCTTCACGCCTTTTACTCTGTCTGCTCAGGAAGCAGGCGGGCGGTATCCTGCCGCGTGTCCTCTTCCTCAATTCTATTTTTAAAGGCCTCCTGGGTGACAATAAATTCTTCATCCCCAATTGCCTGCTCAGCATGACTCTCGGTCATGGTGTTCTTGGGGAATTCACCCGGATGGTTTTTGTTTTTATGATTAAAATGTTCTCCACGTGCCAAGTCTAACACTCCTTTCGTTATCGCTTGTAGCATGCCCCAATAAAGCTGAAATCATTACCGATTTATTTTTCAACCAAAATGGACCTTTGTTATAATAAATATAGTGAGTATGCTAAAAAGGAGGGCAATAACATGGATATGTTTCATATTGTCTCAGAAGATCGGATTAAAAAAGCATACAATGATGGGGAATTTGATAATCTTCCTGGATATGGAAAACCCCTGAAGCTTGAAGATTTATCAGGTATTCCAGAAGAACTGCGCATGGCTTACAAAATCATGAAAAATGCAGGCTTTTCAGAAGAGGAAAACCATTTACGCAAAGAGATGATGACCATCGAGGATCTCATCAAAAAATGTGACGACAGCGGTGAGAAAGAAGATTTGCAAAAAAGGTTAAATGAAAAGCTACTTCGCTTTAATCAATTGATGTCAAAACGCGGGGCGAAAACAAATTCGTCCATTTTCAAAAATTACGAACAAAAGGTAGAAAAACGGTTTAAATAAATTCTGATTAGCAAAAAAAAAGCTGGCGAGGAGAGAATTTTTACAATTCCTCTTCACCAGCTTTTTCTTCTAATTTAGCAGGCTTGCACATGCGGTCTAAGAAATAACCTGCAAATACCATAAAAGCAATGGGGATTGAAAAGTTTAACACATGAACAATGGTCAATGCCTATCACCTCTATTTTTTTATTTTGAATATTAACAATATTCTGTGTATTATTACATTGTTAATATTATATGCTAATCGTCACAAATTAGACAAATGTTTTCGTCATAAAATCAGGGAAAAAATAAAGAAGGAAAAATTTTCTTCCCACAAATTAGGAGAATATTCGACTTCAAATGCTCTGTTATTTTTATATTCCGTTTTTAAGGAATGGAAATTGAAGGAAAAGTTGTGGAAACTTGACTAAATTTGTCTAACAAGGAAGTTCAGAATATGAAAAACGCTGACAAAAACTAACACTATGTTAAAAAAGGACTAGATATAATGAACTTACTAAATAATAATGTGAATTTAGACCTATAATTTAAGGACTAATAAAAAATAGGAAATTTCAGAAAAGGCAAACCTGGTGAAAGTCAGGGACGCAAAGCCGAGGATCTACGGTGGAAATAGAGAGAAGCTATGATGGCCGGGCTACCTGAAATACGGTTATGTATTTTAGGAGGATGTTAAAATGAAAATGGAAATAGAGCAGCAAATGGAAAAGATTGACAGAGAATGGCTGACACTAATTATGGAAGCTAAGAAAATTGGATTGTCGGTAGAAGAAATACGAAATTTCCTTAGCGGTAACAACAAATCTGAACAGTTTCATACATATCAAAAGCAAAAAGCATCCTACAAGAATTAATCATTCTGTAGGGTGCTTTATTTTTGCTCATATTAGTTATTTTGATTGTTCCGCCATTTATTAAATTCCAAGAACTCGCGGAATTGATCTTTTGAAACACCGGAGGTCATGGCTTCTTTTACCAAATTCATCCAATCGTTGTCCAATTCCGTCTTGTCAATCTGCTCATGTATTAAATGCTCAACTGGAATGTTTAATACTCCGGCAATCTTTTCAAGAAACTGTATGGACGGATTTTTTTGAAGGTTTCTCTCAAGCGAGCTTAAATAGGATTTTGCAACTCCTGCCTGCTCTGCTAATTCAGAAAGTGACATCTTCTTCTCTTGGCGGAATTTCTTTACGCGGTCACCTATCATGGATTCTCACACACCTAAAAATAATTTATAACATCATTCTATCAAAAAGAATTTGAGAGTACCATATTAAGAACAAAGGAATATGGCAAATTATCGAAATTTGCATAATTAATTTTTATATTGAGAAAGTAGTTTTGAAAAATAAGTCCGTTAGCGTTAATATTAAAGTGTTGCCAAAAATGTCATAAAGTAATCGTTTTTATATACCAGGATTCCCACAAATAAGTCTCCAGACAAAAAATTTATTCAAAAAGGCAGGGGAACATTACATGATTGTCTTAAAGTCACAACGAGAAATCGAAGCAATGAAAAAGGCAGGGGAAATCCTCGCTGCCTGTCACAAAGAAATTGCCAAAATGATTAAGCCAGGGATTACCACTTGGGAAATTGATCAGTTTGTAGAGGGATTTTTAAAAAAGCATAATGCCACTCCGGAACAAAAAGGTTATAAGGGCTACGAATACGCAACATGCGCAAGTATTAACGATGAAATCTGCCATGGCTTCCCAAGAAAAGAACCACTGCAGGAAGGGGATATTGTCACAATCGATATGGTTGTTAATTACAACGGAGCCTTGGCTGATTCAGCATGGTCATACGCAGTTGGCGAGGTTTCCGAAGAGACTAAGCATTTATTAAAAGTCACAAAGGAAGCCTTGTACAAGGGAATTGAACAAGCGGTTCCAGGCAACCGGATTGGCGATATCGGTCATGCCATTCAGACTTATGTGGAAAGTGAAGGACTCTCGGTTGTCCGCGACTTTATCGGACATGGGATTGGAGCAGTGATTCATGAAAAGCCGGATGTACCGCATTACGGTTTGCCAGGTAAAGGCCCAAGAATTAAAGAAGGAATGGTCTTTACGATTGAGCCAATGGTTAATATCGGATTATTATTCACCAAAATGGATTCAAACGGATGGACAGCAAGGACCGTTGATAGCACCTATTCCGCCCAATATGAGCACACAATCGCCGTCACCAGAGATGGCGTGATCATTTTAACTGATCAAGATTAAAAAATAAAAAACAGATCTCATACGAGGTCTGTTTTTATTTTTTACGCAAGTTTCCCAATTCTTCAACTAGAGCCTGCATTTCATTAGGGCTGAAGGAATTCTTTTTCATTACCATTTCATAAATCTCTTTCAACTCTTCATACATTTCCTCATCAAAATGGGAAGGTTTAATTGCGCCTAGATTCAAAACCTTTAACTTCTCTTTAATTTGCTCAATCATATATTCAACATTTTCTACCGACTTCAACGATAAATCCATTTTCGGTCACCCTTTCGGAAATTCATATGTCCATCTTTTCATGTTCACTGAATGATGTCAACACAGAAAAATTAGGGCCAGACTTGCATACCCTTTCTAGATAAAGCAAAATAAATGATAGGAAAATTCATTGGAATAATTTTCATTCATTTTTATGATTAAGCAAGGAGAGGTTAAGATGACAAAAAATAAATTTTGGCAGGGAATGCTGATTGGAGCCATTGCTGGCGGAGCGATTAGTCTCTTCGACAAACAAACCCGTCAAATCATGAAGGAGCACGCCTGCAAAGTTTCCGGAAAGGTGTCTTATGTTGTCCGACATCCGGGTGAAATGGTCGGGAAGGTAAAGGACACGGCAGAGAAAATTATGGATACCGTCGAGCAGGCGGGGGAAGATATTTCCTATATCATGGATAAGGTGGATGAGCTTCGCGACTTGACACCTAAAGTGACCGAGACAATCAGGGAGACAAAGAAAACTTTCAGAGATGATGTGGATACCGACTTTGTTGAGGAAATCTTTGATGAAAAAGAATTTAAATAAATAAAGGAGAAGTGATAATGAAGGGCAAAGGAAATGTTCGCTCTTCGTTAATCCGCTTGCTTTGGCACCGGATTGACGAGGATGATCTTCCGGGAATGAGTGCGCAGTTAGCCTATTATTTTCTTCTTTCACTGTTTCCGCTTTTAATTGTAATTTTTACCCTAATGCCCTATCTCCCTTTTCACGAACATGATGTTTTAGGGATCATAAGCGGCTTTGCACCGGAAGATGCTATGAAATTGATTGAAAAAAATATAAGTGAAATCATGAGTAACCGGAATGGCGGATTGCTTTCTTTCGGGGTAATTGGGACGATTTGGTCGTCCTCTAATGGAATTCATGCGATTATGAGGGCTTTTAACAAGGCATATAATGTTGAGGAGAGCCGCCCGTTTATTGTTTCGCGTGGCATGGCCATTTTGCTGACGTTCGGAATGGTAATCGTTTTTATTGTCGCCATCGTATTGCCGGTGTTTGGCAGGGAAATAGGCCTGTTTTTATTTTCGCAATTTGGCTATTCAAGTGAATTTCTAAAACTTTGGAATACATTAAGTCTGGCTGTTAGCGCGATTATTTTATTTCTAATTTTTACAGGACTATACTGGGTAGCTCCAAATGTTAAACTGCGCTGCCGGAGTGCCTTTCCGGGTGCCGCCTTTGCGACTGTCGGCTGGATCATTTCCTCGCTTGGTTTATCTTACTATGTGGGGAATTTCGGCAATTATTCGGTTACCTACGGTAGTATTGGAGCAATTATTGTGTTGATGCTTTGGCTGTACATTTCTGCCTTTATCATCATTTTAGGCGGCGAAATAAATGCATTTTTCAGTGAAGAAAACCGTTCTAACTGCTAATACTTACCTTAATGAAAACCGTTTATCTGTCCAAACTAGGATTGGGGACTACTTCATTACTAGGGAGGTTTGGACGATGACAAAACATACAAAAAAAGACGGCGGCACGAAACAAAAAGGCAAGGGCAGCAAAGGAAATAAAACATCTGGATCCGCTAATGGGTCAAACGGATACCATTAATGGTTATAGTTATAGAAAAGGACCGGGTACTTTTGTACCCGGTCCTTAATGTTTGACTATTTTCGGAAAGTCGCTTGCGGATAACGGCTCCCAACTTGTGGATGGCTGGCTCCCACTTGCGGCTAACGCGCCCTAACTTGCGAAGTGCGCCCGCATTCTTATTTTAAAAGCCGTAAACTATTTAAAATGACCAGTATCGTGCTGCCCTCATGGCCGATGACGCCAAACGGCAGGTCGATAATCTGAAAGAAGTTGGACGAAATCAACACCATGATGACCGCAATCGAGAAAACAACATTTTGCTTAATGATCCGGTTCATTCGCTGTGACAACCGAATGGCTTCTGAAATCCTTGGCAGGTCGTTTTTCATAAGAACAATATCTGCTGTTTCCAGGGCCACATCCGATCCTTCTCCCATGGCAATCCCGACATTGGCGATGGCAAGTGCCGGAGCATCGTTGATACCGTCGCCGACCATTGCCACATTTTTATATTTGTCTTTTAACTTTTTCAAATACTCCACTTTTGTTTCTGGCAGGCATTCGGCGAAGTATTCCGATACGTGGCTTTCTGCGGCAATCGCCTTCGCCGTTTTTTCACTGTCACCGGTTAGCATAATCGTATGAATACCTTGTTTTTTTAAGTGGTCAATAGCAAGCTTTGTTTCTTCGCGAACAACATCTTTTAAGCCAATTGCGGCACTTAATTCTCCGTCAATTTCCACATAAACAAGGGTATTGCCCTGGCTCGCAAGATCTTTTGCAAGACCGTCTGCGAATTTCTCTGTTAGTTCTTTCCCGACAAACGCAGCTTTACCAATCTTCCACCGTTCCCCATTTACTACAGCTTTAACTCCCCAGCCAGGGACGTCCTCCAGGCTGTCAGGGTGAAATAACTCCTTAGAAACGTTTTTCTTCGCATATTTCACAATTGCCTGTGCAAGCGGATGATTGGAGTGACTTTCAATCGAAGCAGCCTTCCAAATCAGGCTGTCTTTATCAAGCCCATCCTTGACGATCACTTCTGTCACAACCGGTTTGCCTTTTGTAAGAGTACCGGTTTTATCGAAAGCAATGGCTCCCAAATGGCTGAGGTTTTCCAAATGGACCCCGCCCTTTACCAATATTCCGTGCCTTGCTCCATTGGAAATAGCCGATAAAGTGGCAGGCATAATCGAGGCCACCAGCGCACATGGGGAGGCTACCACCAATAAAATCATCGCCCGGTAAAAGGATTCGTGCCAGTCCCAGCCAAGCAAAAAGTGTGGTACGAAGAACATCGCCAATACTACTAGCAGGACGACCTTAACATATGTTCCCTCAAAGCGCTCGATGAAAAGCTGTGACGGCGACTTTTCACTTT
Organism: Neobacillus sp. PVCKKU3; assembly: GCF_058323225.1. Classification (NCBI taxonomy): domain Bacteria; kingdom Bacillati; phylum Bacillota; class Bacilli; order Caryophanales; family Bacillaceae; genus Neobacillus; species Neobacillus sp. PVCKKU3. Next base: position 4,955 of record NZ_JBLVQN010000011.1, on the reverse strand, counting down.
GGGCGGATTGCACGAGCTGAATGATTTTTTGAAAAAGAGTATCGCTGCTTTCCTTTGAAACATTGACAGTAATAGCACCGGACAGATTTACAGTTCCGGCAAACACCTCTTCCTGTTCGCCTTTGGACACAGGCATTGACTCACCAGTAATCGCTGCTTCGTCGATATTTGTATGCCCTTTGACAATCATTCCATCGGCCGGAACCCGTTCACCCGGTTTAATGAGAATCAGGTCGCCGACCCGAAGTTCAGATACCGATACCAGCTTTTCTAAACCGCCGGAGATCAGAACGGCCTCTCCAGGCTGCAGCTCCATAAGTGAGGAAATTTCCTTATGGCTTTTATTCATCGTGTAGGTTTCCATTGCCCCGCTGACAGCAAAAATAAAGATGAGGATAGCCCCCTCTGTCCAATAGCCGATAATGGCAGAACCAATCGCGGCAAAAATCATCAGCATTTCAACGTTTAATTCTTTGTTTTCATAGGTTGCCTCAATGCCTTCTTTTGCTTTGGCAAAGCCGCCAATGACGAATGCGAGCAGATAAGCAACAATTGATTCTGCTTCTTGCCCGTTTTTATCGAGTAGCCAGCCTGCAAGGATGAAGACACCACTTAACCCGGCAGCAATCAATTCTGCATGAGGTTTTATTTTTTCTAAAAAACTGGTCTTTGGAATTACCTTCGTAAGAACTTTTGTTTCGGAAACCATTTTTTTCACCCTCCTTTAATGAATTCTAATTGAGAAAAATAATCAAAATCACAACCCCTAAAAAACACGAAAGCTGTCATCAAGCGATGACAGCAGAACTTACTAATTAGAATTATTCTTATTTATTTTCATTGTACCATACATTTTATGTGATGGATACGGTTTTGCGCTAAGAATTTTCTTGGTGGGGAATAAAGACGTTTCTTTTTCCAAACATAAAGATGGTGAAGGAGACAAACAACAACAGCGTACTAATAATATAGAAGAAGCTGACGTTTTGAAAATACTTAATGAATAGACCGCCGATAACAGGGCCGGCTAAGCTTCCAAGGCTGTAAAAGATGCCGCATAGTAAATTTCCGGTCGGCAGCAAATTTCTCGGTACCAAATCGGCCATGAAGCTGATTCCCAATGAGAAAGTAGACCCGACGAGCATGCCGGAGACAAGGAAGGTCAGGAATAAGCCAAATGACGAATGCTCGACAAAACTGGCGGCTGTAAAACTGCAAAAGCCGAGAAAAAGAACTGTCATTAAAACTTTCCTTCGCCCATATTGGTCACTTAACAGTCCTAATGGCAGCTGAGTAATGATGCTGCCAATGGCAAATCCCGATAAAACAAGGGATACGCTCGATACTGCTAAATCCATTCGTAAGGCGTAGATCGGAAAGCTTCCGTTCAAAGAAGCTTCCAGGAAGCCATAAACAAACGTAGGCAAAAAAGCAACCCAGCCGTATTTTAAGGCTTTTGTAAACTGTTTGACCGTCGAAAAAAAAGAATTAATTTTGACTTCCTGTTCAGGAAATTCATTTTTTAGCACAAAGACAAATCCCCATCCGACCAAGCAAAGAATGGAAGATACTATAAATGGCAGAGCTTCATTTAGATTGACCAGCGGTGTCATCAGGGGACCGGCGGCAAAACCAATGCCAAAGAAAAGGCCGTACAAGGAAACGTTTCTTCCTAGTTTATCCGGCGGCGAAAAGGAGGTAATCCAGGTCTGGGTTGCAAAATGCAGGGCGTGATCGCCAATTCCAATCATCAGCCTTAGGAAAAACCAAAACCAAAAGGCCTTCCATAACGGAAATAAAGCAAGCGCGGTAAACACAAGCCCGCCACCCACAATAATGATTGGTTTATAGCCATATTTTCGTAATGGCATTTCCATAAAAGGAGCCACACACAATATTCCGATGTAAAGAGCGGTTGCGTTAAGTCCATTTAATGAGGAAGACACCCCGCCTTTTTCAAAAATAACAGCAATCAGCGGCAACAGCATTCCCTGCGAGAACCCCGAGATGGCCACAATGCTGACTAGGATTGTAAACCGATAATTATTTTTCATTGAATGTTCCTCTACTTCAGACGTTCTTCCTAATGATGGTAAATCAGATTATGCTTTATTTGCAAGAAAAATGTTGCAAGTTCATTCCTTGAAATGGTAATCTTTAGTTTGAAAAATTTGGGCATAATGGAAAGAAAGATAAAAAAGAGAAGCGATTAAAATATACATATATGGAGGGAAATCGGTGACAAATAAAATTTTCATGCTGCTGACATTTATCGGGGTCCCCGTTTCAGTTATTGGGACACTGATGCATTGGCCAAGTATTATCCTATTTATTATTTACTGTTTAACAATCATTGCATTATCAAGCTATATGGGGCGGGCAACGGAAAGCTTGGCCATTGTGGCTGGGCCGCGCATCGGCGGACTGTTGAACGCCACTTTTGGAAATGCTGTCGAACTGATTATCTCCGTATTTGCCTTAAAAGCGGGGCTTGTCGGGGTTGTCCTTGCATCGTTGACAGGTTCGGTGCTCGGTAATTTGCTGCTCGTGGCAGGTCTGTCTTTCTTTGTCGGCGGCTTAAAATACAAACGGCAGAAGTTTAATGTCTATGACGCCCGCCATAATTCCGGATTGCTAATGTTTGCGGTGATGATTGCATTTGTTATTCCAGAGGTTTTTTCAATGGATATGAATGATACTAAGAAATTATCTCTGAGTGTCGGCATTTCGGTTATTTTAATCCTGCTTTACCTCGCAGCTTTATTTTTTAAGCTTGTTACGCATCGTGGGGTTTATCAAAGTGATAACGAGGCCCAGCATCATGATGAAGAGCCAGAGTGGGGGAAAGGAAGAGCCATCCTGGTGTTGCTTATAGCAACGCTTGCGGTTGCCTACATTTCCGAGAATCTCGTTCATACCTTCGAATTTGTGGCGGAATCCTTTGGCTGGTCGGAGCTGTTTATTGGGATTATCATTGTGGCGATCGTCGGAAACGCGGCAGAGCATGCCTCAGCGGTGTTAATGGCCTTTAAAAATAAAATGGACGTAGCTGTGGAAATCGCCATTGGCTCCACTTTGCAGGTTGCGATGTTTGTTGCCCCGGTTTTAGTATTAATTTCCTTGTTATACGAAAAATCTATGCCGTTACTATTCAGCTGGCAGGAACTAATCGCGATGGTTTCATCGGTATTATTGATGGTTGTCATTTCCAACGATGGTGAAACTAACTGGTTCGAAGGTCTGACCTTACTTGCCGCCTATGTCATTATGGGGATTGGATTTTACCTAATATAATCATTTGCACTAAAAAGACTCCAAGCCGATTGGCTTAGAGTCTTTCTTATTATACGGGGTAATTCTTATGTTTTGGACCAATCATTCTTTCATATAGGGTATTTCATCAATCGCTTTTACTTGGGACCATCAACCACCAACCTTCATGTTTAGTTTAGGAAAAACACGACTGTTGAATGCATATAAAAGAGTATCCCAACCTCCTTAATAATAATTAAAAACTAAGTAAGCTATGCCGATTGATTGCAGCCCTCCTTTTTGAAAGTTAAGTTTATTATAACTGTTAATTAGAATTTTGTAAATGTTCAGATTATTACATTTTTATTACTTTTCGACCGCGCAAATAGATACAGAATTAGGACACTGAGAAAATTTGCAAAAGCAGTACTTGCCAATGGATAATATGGCCCAACTCCGAAGAAACTACTAGCAGATTATTTTTGCTATTTGCGAAAGGAGTTTTTCTTTTGAAAAAAATTGCCTCGGGTCTTTTAATTTTTGTTTTAATGATTTCTTTCATACCGTCTGTTTTCTCTGAAAAAACTGCTGTAAAAAAGGAACCGATAAAGACCCAAATTCCATCCTCGGTTAGGAATATCACAAAGGAAAATACATATCCTAATTCCACTCAGGATTTGCCTTTTCTGCAGCCAAGTGATTTGACAAAAAAACTTATAAATTCTTCAAAGGTCAAAATTGAAAACCCTGACCTTATTCGTATGCTTAACGAATCAAGCATAAACGGCACACCCTTTGCTGTCGGCTACCGCGCCATCATTTATCTTGGCCAGTGGCCGTTGAACTATGAGTCTTTGGAAACCTCGACGAATTGGGAGTATCAAAAAATCAATACGAATTACTTTGATAACCGCGGCGGCAACGCTCCATATCAAATTAAATATGTTCAGGAAGCGCAGAAAATTGTCAGAGGCGGTTTAACGGCCAAAATTCCAAATGCCGAAGACGTGAAGAAAATGATTCTTTTAAAGGCAATGCAAAAAACGAATCTGCCACTCTCATTTGATACAATTATCGGTGCCGGTACAAAGAATGATCACATTTATAACATTCCTTCAAACCGGCTTGGTTACCTTTATGCTTATGCGCCTGCCGTGAATGAAAAAGGAAAAGTAACGTATGGTGAAGTCTACTTAATGTTAAAAGGAAACCGCAAATTCATCGTCATCAAAAACGTCACCTCACAGGGAATTGGTGCATGGATTCCTGTGCAGGACTATGTTTCCTTTGGATTTCTCGCTTCCGAACGTCCACGCTAAATTAATTTTGAACAAGCTCCTGCCAATGTTTTCGGTAGGAGCTTTTTTAGCTAATAGGAAATTTCGTACTAACGGACTCGCCAATCGCGAGTTTTCATTTAAAAAAAGAAGATTGCAAAACCACTGAAATTTGGTTAGGATGAAAAAAGCAATTGAAAAAAAGGAGCGAATTTACGATGGGCAGTCCCACTCATGATAAAAATTCCCAATTAGACTTTTTAAAGCATCGTCTTAATATGTTTCTCGACATTCTCGAAGCCATTGACCCGGAAGATACCGATTTAGACGATATTGACCGTCTGATTACGATGATTGACGAGCTGGAATCAAAAATAAGAGAATTCAATAATCGCGAATTAAGTGAGTCTGTTAATTAGCAGGCTC
>NZ_JBLVQN010000109.1:0-529 GCF_058323225.1 Neobacillus sp. PVCKKU3 | reverse complement strand
ATAAGTGGTGACCCCTACGGGATTCGAACCCGTGTTACCGCCGTGAAAGGGCGGTGTCTTAACCGCTTGACCAAGGGGCCATATTATATTATAAAAATCAGGTAAGCTTCCAAGCGGGCTCGAACCGCTGACCTCTTCCTTACCATGGAAGTGCTCTACCTACTGAGCTATGGAAGCACAGCTATCTTTGTTGGTAAAAATAAAATGGCTCCGCAGGTAGGACTCGAACCTACGACCGATCGGTTAACAGCCGATAGCTCTACCACTGAGCTACTGCGGAATAATGAAATGCCTGGCAGCGTCCTACTCTCACAGGGACTTGCGTCCCAACTACCATCGGCGCTGAGAAGCTTAACTTCCGTGTTCGGGATGGGAACGGGTGTGACCTTCTCGCCATTGCCGCCAGACTATATATTCGACACATTATTATTATAGTGTCTTTTTAAGATTTTTCAAGAGGAAATTTAAAATTTTTCATTCCCTCAAAACTAGATAATGCAGAAGAAGTAAATAAGAGTGAGTTCGCCTA
>NZ_JBLVQN010000108.1:0-533 GCF_058323225.1 Neobacillus sp. PVCKKU3 | reverse complement strand
TTATTATGGTGGAGGATGACGGGATCGAACCGCCGACCCTCTGCTTGTAAGGCAGATGCTCTCCCAGCTGAGCTAATCCTCCGTTAAATGGTGACCCCTACGGGATTCGAACCCGTGTTACCGCCGTGAAAGGGCGGTGTCTTAACCGCTTGACCAAGGGGCCATTTTGAAAAAAATATGATGGCGGAGAGCAAGGGATTTGAACCCTTGATACGCGGTTAACGTATACACGATTTCCAATCGTGCTCCTTCGGCCACTCGGACAGCTCTCCATAAATGGCTCCGCAGGTAGGACTCGAACCTACGACCGATCGGTTAACAGCCGATAGCTCTACCACTGAGCTACTGCGGAATAATATAACAGCCTGGCGACGTCCTACTCTCACAGGGGCTTTCGCCCCAACTACCATCGGCGCTGAGAAGCTTAACTTCTGTGTTCGGGATGGGAACAGGTGTGACCTTCTCGCCATTACCGCCAGACCATTTATCAGACACTATTTTATTATAATGTCTTTTTCATATTTTGCAAGAGG
>NZ_JBLVQN010000107.1:0-540 GCF_058323225.1 Neobacillus sp. PVCKKU3 | reverse complement strand
CATGCTTCATTTTAAGATTTCATCAACCATGGTTCTCATTGAGCAAACTACGGTTTTTTTGTACTTTACAGCCAATATTAGGACTCTTATTTGTTGGGATCGGGTTAGGTGTTTGAAACGAGGTTCTTGGTTTAGAAAGGTGCGGACAATCGACCAGCTTTTTGGCGTGAAAGGAAAATCATCCAGGGGCTGCTTTTTAAGCAAACGATGAAACCACGATTTAATATCAGAGGAAGTGCTTTTGTCTACGATACACGGCGCGTAAATACTTTTTGTATGTTTCTTAAGGCTTTCGAATCTCTCCTGCCCGCTGACAATGATATAGCTGCCATCTTTCCTGTTTTTTCTGACCACCAGAACAAACATGCAATCCCACATAAATCTCTGCAGCCGCTTCATATGCTCCGTCATCTTCGCAGAAAAATCCGGCTTGATTTTATCAAGCGGAATATATTGAACCGTAAATTTCATCCTCATCCCCTCCTGTTTAACGATGAGTCCATTCCCACTCATTATATGCATAAACCGGGCTAAGAAGAA
>NZ_JBLVQN010000106.1:0-558 GCF_058323225.1 Neobacillus sp. PVCKKU3 | reverse complement strand
CTTTTATGCATGGATGATGCACGGGGACGGTTCTCCTGCCTCATCCATATAGCTCAATAAAACTCCTACTGCTAGGCCTCTGGACAAACACATGCCTTTCTTCAAAATAAAATGGAGAAAGGACGGTGATTTAATATGGCAAACTCACTCAATATAAGTCAATTTAAGGTACAAGCACTTTCCAACAATGCCAACGTAAATTTTAGCGGAACCACTCAAAATAGCCATACTTCTAATAATATCATAATCGGCGGCAATTTTAGTTTCGGCGATGGCTCTTCAAACACATTCACAAATATTAATTATGGCAATATAACCGTTCCAAATGAAAGCACAAGCCAAGATTCCTAAGCAAACGAACATCGCTTTTTTGTTTAGGATTTGTATTAAACAATGTTTGATGCATGGGGGCACATATTTCTGAAGACACCTAAATTGATGCATGGGAACCGTCCCCTTGCCTCACCTTTGCCTCATTCTCAAACTAAAAAGGCTTTACTCCTTATTTGAAGTAAAGCCTGTTTATTATTCCTTTGTAGTCCGAGAAACTGATGCATG
>NZ_JBLVQN010000105.1:0-595 GCF_058323225.1 Neobacillus sp. PVCKKU3 | reverse complement strand
AGAAGAACGAAATCGCTCCGCGATGGCTCTTTAAAAGCCCGCTCAGACCGAAAAAAACATAAAAAAATGAAAAAGTATGCCTTTTGTGGTATTGTTTAATCGCCAAAGAAAACAAACCATAGAAAGACATACTTTTTCATAATGAAGATTGTAACACTATTACTCCAAAAAATACATATTAATATTTCCCATATTTCCGAGAGAGCTCCTCCTGCCTTCTGATCATTGATTTATTTAACTTTAAACAATCATCAGGAGGAAACACTATGAAACAATATGATCAAGAAATTGAGCTTTTCTTTGAACTTAAGGGAACCCCAGACTCCACTCGAGAATCCTATTGGCGAAGAATGCGGGTCTTTTTAAACTATATGAAGGAACTTAAAAGACCCATTGAAGAAATGACCTTTGAGGATATCCAACAATATATCCTTTATCTCAAACGAGAAAAAGAACTTACGGCAGGGACCATCAATAATTACATTTCAGCCATTAAGTTTTTCTATACCTATGTTTTAGAAAAGGAATGGAACTCAATGAAAGTTCCAAGGATGAAAAGAACTCAGAAGTTCCCTGTTGTTCCCTCCCGGGAAGA
>NZ_JBLVQN010000104.1:0-599 GCF_058323225.1 Neobacillus sp. PVCKKU3 | reverse complement strand
ATCGGGGTGGGAGACAGTGTCAGGTGGGCAGTTTGACTGGGGCGGTCGCCTCCTAAAGTGTAACGGAGGCGCCCAAAGGTTCCCTCAGAATGGTTGGAAATCATTCGCAGAGTGTAAAGGCACAAGGGAGCTTGACTGCGAGACCTACAAGTCGAGCAGGGACGAAAGTCGGGCTTAGTGATCCGGTGGTTCCGCATGGAAGGGCCATCGCTCAACGGATAAAAGCTACCCTGGGGATAACAGGCTTATCTCCCCCAAGAGTCCACATCGACGGGGAGGTTTGGCACCTCGATGTCGGCTCATCGCATCCTGGGGCTGTAGTCGGTCCCAAGGGTTGGGCTGTTCGCCCATTAAAGCGGTACGCGAGCTGGGTTCAGAACGTCGTGAGACAGTTCGGTCCCTATCCGTCGTGGGCGCAGGAAATTTGAGAGGAGCTGTCCTTAGTACGAGAGGACCGGGATGGACGCACCGCTGGTGTACCAGTTGTCTTGCCAAAGGCATCGCTGGGTAGCTATGTGCGGACGGGATAAGTGCTGAAAGCATCTAAGCATGAAGCCCCCCTCGAGATGAGATTTCCCATAGCGTCAAGCTAGTAAGAT
>NZ_JBLVQN010000103.1:0-660 GCF_058323225.1 Neobacillus sp. PVCKKU3 | reverse complement strand
GCAGCAACAGCTTCTGGTTTTCCATGCTTTTCAATTACCTTTTCAAGGAGTGGTTCAAAAATGACACTATCATGGATATTACCTGGAGTTACAATTGCACCTAAAACAAAACCATTTTGATCAGAAGCAGCGTGGAATGAGAAAGCAAACTGTTTTGTTCGCTCATCCTTCACATAATAACCACTTTCCGGATCAGTAGTACTTTCCTTGATTTCTTTATTTTCCTTTTTATCAAATTTATCTGGAGGAAATGGCTTTTTCCCGTGATCTTCGCGGTCCTTATTAATCTCGTCTTGTAGACGTGCTTCATAAGCTTTTGATTCTTTTCGAACTACTTTTTTCTCAAATTTATGCTTATTAGCGCTGGCCTTAACATGTGTTGAATCAATAAATACGTGCTCGCTACTAATCAATTTCTTGTCTGAGGCTTCCTTCAAAATACGATAGAAAATTTGTTCAAATAAATCTGTATCTTTAAAGCGGCGCTCGTAGTTTTTACCAAACGTCGAGAAGTGAGGTACCTTATCATAAAAACCAAAGCCTAGAAACCAGCGATATGCCATATTCGTTTCGATTTCAGTTATTGTTTGACGCATTGAGCGAATACCGAAGGTATATTGGATGAAAGCCATCTTAATCAATACAACAGGATCAATACTG
>NZ_JBLVQN010000102.1:0-700 GCF_058323225.1 Neobacillus sp. PVCKKU3 | reverse complement strand
AAAAGAAGTAATTTTTAAAGTGGTGCCGGCTAAAGGACTTGAACCCTCAACCTACTGATTACAAGTCAGTTGCTCTACCAATTGAGCTAAGCCGGCATATATGGTGGAGGATGACGGGATCGAACCGCCGACCCTCTGCTTGTAAGGCAGATGCTCTCCCAGCTGAGCTAATCCTCCGTTATTGGTGACCCCTACGGGATTCGAACCCGTGTTACCGCCGTGAAAGGGCGGTGTCTTAACCGCTTGACCAAGGGGCCATTTTGATAAAATTTTATTATGGCGGAGAGCAAGGGATTTGAACCCTTGATACGCGGTTAGCGTATACACGATTTCCAATCGTGCTCCTTCGGCCACTCGGACAGCTCTCCATATTATGAAAGAAGCGACAGTGAATATTATCGCACGTCTCTACTTTTATAACAATGACTAATTTCTTCCAAATTCATTATAGGGGAAGAAAAAAGACAGAAAGTAAAATTTCTGTCTTAGCCCGGCAGCGTCCTACTCTCACAGGGGCTTTCGCCCCAACTACCATCGGCGCTGAGAAGCTTAACTTCCGTGTTCGGGATGGGAACGGGTGTGACATTCTCGCCATTGCTACCGGACCTATTGAATTAGAGGTTTCATTCCCTCAAAACTAGATAACGCAGAAGAAGTTTAGTAAAAACGAGTTCACCATATTACTTTGATAATTGTCTAG
>NZ_JBLVQN010000101.1:0-805 GCF_058323225.1 Neobacillus sp. PVCKKU3 | reverse complement strand
TGATGCTAGACTAAATAGTAGACACAGATTGTTATAATAAATACATCAACTATAACGGGGTGTGTCTGTATGGCAAGAGGTAAGCAATTTGATGAGGCATTTAAAATTGAAACCGTAAAGTATATAAGTGAAAACAATAAGCCTATAGCTCAAGTAGCTAGAGAGGTTGGTGTGAACGCAAATACTTTACATGGCTGGATGAAGAAATATGGCCAACAACCAGAGGTAAAGGCTGTAAAATCTTATCCTTCAGAGGCAGCTGAATTAAGGGCCCTTCAAAAGGAAATTCGTGATCTCAAGGAGGAAAATGAAATCTTAAAAAAGGCGATGCACTACTTCGCGAAAAGCCCTCGGTAAAGTATGAATTCATTCATGAACACCGCTCCCAATACCGAGTGGAGAAGATGTGCAAAGTCCTGGGAGTTTCCAAAAGTGGTTACTTTAAATGGATAGACCGACCGAAAAGTGACCGGCAGAAGAAACATGAAAAATTATCACAAGAGATTCTTCAGACCCATTTAGAATTTAAGCAACGCTACGGAAGTGTTAAAATCGCTAGAACCCTGAATAGACGGGGCGTGGAGGTAAGTGAGCGTACGGTTTCGCGCATTATGACAGAGAACCAGTGGAAGTCTTGTACTGTCAAGAAATATAAGGCTACGACTAATTCCAAGCATCAACATCCGGTAAGTGAGAACGTCCTGGATCGACAGTTTAAAGCAAGTAAACCAAACCAATTTTGGGTAACGGATATCACGTATATTCCGACCAATGAGGGCTGGTTGTATTTGGCGAGCGTTATGGA
>NZ_JBLVQN010000100.1:0-835 GCF_058323225.1 Neobacillus sp. PVCKKU3 | reverse complement strand
AAGGTGTCCACCCACAGCTTCGGTGATACGTTTAGCCCCGGTACATTTTCGGCGCAGAGTCACTCGACCAGTGAGCTATTACGCACTCTTTAAATGGTGGCTGCTTCTAAGCCAACATCCTGGTTGTCTAAGCAACTCCACATCCTTTTCCACTTAACGTATACTTTGGGACCTTAGCTGGTGGTCTGGGCTGTTTCCCTTTTGACTACGGATCTTATCACTCGCAGTCTGACTCCCACGGATAAGTCATTGGCATTCGGAGTTTGTCTGAATTCGGTAACCCGATGAGGGCCCCTAGTCCAAACAGTGCTCTACCTCCAAGACTCTAACTACGTGAGGCTAGCCCTAAAGCTATTTCGGAGAGAACCAGCTATCTCCAAGTTCGATTGGAATTTCTCCGCTACCCACACCTCATCCCCGCACTTTTCAACGTGCGTGGGTTCGGGCCTCCATCCAGTGTTACCTGGACTTCACCCTGGACATGGGTAGATCACCTGGTTTCGGGTCTACGACTACATACTAATTCGCCCTATTCAGACTCGCTTTCGCTGCGGCTCCGTCTCTTCAACTTAACCTCGCATGCAATCGTAACTCGCCGGTTCATTCTACAAAAGGCACGCCATCACCCATGAACGGGCTCTGACTACTTGTAGGCACACGGTTTCAGGATCTCTTTCACTCCCCTTCCGGGGTGCTTTTCACCTTTCCCTCACGGTACTGGTTCACTATCGGTCACTAGGGAGTATTTAGCCTTGGGAGATGGTCCTCCCTGCTTCCGACCGGATTTCACGTGTCCGGCCGTACTCAGGATCCACTCAGGAGGGAACGAAGTTTC